>CAIZLW010000226.1 GCA_903933915.1 uncultured beta proteobacterium
ACCGGTGGGTGATGCGCCGAAGGTTTTTGCGGCGTTTATGGAAGGCGAGTTGAAGCGCTTTGCGGACAAGGGAACACTTGCGGTGAAGCTGTCGGGGTATCAACCGGAGTAAGGTTGCCCCGCGAGCCGTTGTAGCCCGGATGGAGCAACGCGAAATCCGGGAAGAAGCACCGCGTTTTATTTTTCCACGCCCACCCCGGATTACGGCCTGCGGCCTTCATCCGGGCTACGGGTCCTGCGTCTCGTACCGGTGGGTGATGCGCCGAAGGTTTTTGCGGCGTTTATGGAAGGCGAGTTGAAGCGCTTTGCGGACAAGGGAACACTTGGGGTGAAGCTGTCGGGGTATCAGCCGGAGTGATGCCGTGGCTGGTGGCGGGTATCTGTCGAGCCCATCGACAGATCATCAAAACATGTCGAAATATTCGCTGTTTTTCGACACGTTGCGCTATTTTGGTCATGCTCACCCCCCCAAAAATATTAAATAACTATCTGTTTTAAATGATATAAATATTAATTGGGTGTATTTGGGTGTATTATTGGCTATATGATCCGCTCCGACACCCTTCTGATCACCCCGGAAGTCCTGCGACTGATTGCCAGGATCGACGAATTCAAGGGCGCATGGCGCGCCCTCGGTGCGCTCGCGCCTGAGCGGCTGTCGGCCCTGCGCCGTGTTGCCACGATCGAAAGCATCGGTTCCTCCACCCGGATTGAAGGCAGCAAACTTTCTGATCGTGAGGTCGAGCGTCTGCTGTCGAACCTGCAGGTCAAATCGTTCGCTACGCGCGACGAGCAGGAGGTGGCCGGTTATGCCGATGTGATGGATCTGGTATTCGAATCCTGGCAGGACATCCCCGTCACCGAGAACCACATCAAGCAGTTGCATCAGCACCTGCTCCGCCACAGCGACAAGGACACCCGGCACCGCGGCCAATACAAAACCGGCGTCAACCACGTCGTGGCCTTTGATGAAAACGGCGTGCAGATTGGTGTGGTGTTCGAGACAGCCACCCCTTTCGACACACCGCGCCTGATGACTGAACTGATCGACTGGGTTCGTGAGGAGCGCACCGCAGATCGGCTGCATCCGCTGCTGATCATCGCCTTGTGTATTGTGGTGTTTCTGGCCATCCATCCGTTTCAGGATGGCACCGGCCGGCTTTCGCGCGTGCTGACGACACTGCTGCTGCTGCAAGCGGGTTATGGTTATGTGCCTTACAGTTCGCTGGAAAGCGTGATTGAGCAGAACAAGGAGGCCTACTACCTCGCGCTGCGGCAAACCCAGGGAACAATCCGCGCCGAAGTGCCGGACTGGCAGCCGTGGGTAGCATTTTTCCTGCGCGCACTGAGTGAGCAGGTCGCGCGACTGGAGAAGAAGGTCGAACGCGAAAAGCTGGTGCTTGCAGCATTGCCCGAACTGTCGCTCGCCATCATCGAGTTTGCCCGCGAGCATGGCCGCATTACCATCAGCGAAGCCGTCAAGCTGACTGGTGCCAACCGCAATACACTCAAGCAGCATTTCCGCTCACTGGTGGAAAGCGGCAAGTTGGACCAGCACGGCAAAGGGCGCGGCGTGTGGTACGGGTTGCGTTAGATTTGTTTGATTAACTGAAGCGCCGTAGGACGGGTGAATCCCACCTACGCGGCACGTTTGAAGGTGATGCGAGGTTTGAGTCCCACTGCCGCAGCCATGTCGACCAGCATGTCGAGCGAGAACAGTTCAATCCGGCCCCGCACCAGATCGGATACGCGCGGCTGCGTAACGCCAAATTGTGCAGCCGCATCACGCTGGGTCCAGCCGGAACGGCGAATCTTTTCAGCCAGTTCGATCATCAGTTCAGAACGCGCGCGCATGCTGGCGGCTGCCTGGGGCGTCGCTTCAATCGCATCCCACACACTTTCGTAACGCTTGGCTTTCCTCGCATTCCTTCCTTCAGGGAACCTATGGGCCAAGGGGTTAATCGGCAGTTACCCGCAGTTGGACTCCGGTTTTCTTTTGCAGGGCGCTGATAATGCCGAAAAAATTCTTTGTGCTGGGGTTGCCCGCCGGGCCCAGCATGCGATGCAGGCTCTTGCTGGGTGCGCCCACTTCTGCGGCCAGGCTTTCAAAGCCAATCGTTGCATTGACCAGATCGCGCAGCATGGTTTTTCCGGTGGCGGAATCACCCGCGAGGTAAGCGTTGATGGCCTCGGTGAACAGGGCCTGGCTGAATTTGCCGTCGCGCTGTGCACGCGCAAATACGGTTTCCTTGAAATCCCGGGTCAGTGCCATCGTTACCTCGCTTAACGTTGTTCGTTTTTTCGGAGCTTGCAGTCACTCCATGCCTGCGTGGCTGCCGTTATCGCTCGTTGCTGACGTTGCTTGCTGCTGCCGCCCAGCAGAATCACCACAGTGTCGCCGTCCTTGCCGAAGTAAATCCGGTAACCCGGACCGAAATCGATACGGTATTCAAATACGCCACCACCCACGCCTTTTACGTTTGAGAAGTTGCCCTGCCCCATTCGATACAACGCTGTCGTCACTCTCGCCGCCGCCTCGGCATTGAGGTCGTCGAACCAGCGGGCAAACGGCGATTGGCCGCGGGCATCCAGGTATTCAACGACTTTGATAGCAGGCATTTTATAGTAACTTTTATGTTACTTAAAGTCCGAACGCAGCTGCTGAACTGATGACTCGCTGCGTGTTGATAGGAAGCGATTACTCACAAAAATAAAAAATAATTATTAAAAACAAATACTTAATAAATATCTCTGGAGGTTTCCCATTGTTCTCATAATAGCTACAATCGAAGCAATTATGAGAACATCAACATCTGCCGTCAAGATCGTCAACTTTCTGCTGGGTAACACCCGCGCCGCGGTGTTGCGGACTTTGCTGCTGGAACCCGACGCCACTTTGCATGTGCGCGAGCTCGCACGGGTAACCGGCGCATCACCGGGCTCACTGCACCGGGATCTGCGCGCGCTGACGGATCTGGGTTTATTGCTACGTGAAGAAGTCGGCCGCCAGGTGCATTACCGCGCCAACCGCGAGTGCGGCAGCTTCAATGCGCTGGTTGATCTGTTGAGCGACGCCTATGCAGTAACAACAACGCAAAGCCGGCAACCCGCTGTCGCACCGGTTCTGCACAGCCCCGTTGCCGTCTATCAGGTGCCCTCAAAAACCAAACTGCATATTCCGCGCGGTCGGCTCGCGGCACTTTGCCGTAAATACAATATCCGCAAGCTGAGCCTGTTCGGCTCGGCAGCGCGCAACGAACTCACGCCCGAAAGCGATATTGATCTGCTGGTTGAATTCTCGCCGCAGAGCGGTGTGTCACTGCTGGATATGCCTGCGCTGCAGGCAGAACTCTCCGCGTTGTTCGGCGGGCGCAAGGTTGATGTGGCGACCGCCGAAATCCTCGACAACCCGTTCCGCCGGGATAGGATCACGCCGGAACTACGAACGCTCTATGCAGCCTGACTCGCGCGATGTAGAACATATCCAAGAAACATGCCGGTCATCACGCGTAAGGCAGGCAGGATGATCTAAGGCCTGACCCCGTACTTCGGTCTCATACCCACATCGGCTTGCAGTCGCGGCTGCATCGCCTTGATGAAGCGGCATAGGTAAGCACGGGTGTCGCGCGGGTCGATCAGGTCTTCCACGGCGAAGGCTTCGGCGCTGAGGAAGGGCGAGGTGATCCGTTTGAGTTCGGTCTCGATCTCTTTTTCGCGTTTCGCGGGGTCCGGCGCGCTTTCGATTTCTCGTTTGTATTGCGCGCGCACGCCGCCTTCGACGGCCAGTGAGCCCCATTCGCCCGACGGCCAGGCGATCTTGAAGTCGAGTCCGTATTTGTCGATGCCGACGCCGCCGCCCATGCCATAACACTTGCGCGTCACCACTGAGATCAGCGGCACCGTCGCCTGGCACTTGGCGTGGATGGCACGCGCGCCCTCGCGCAGGATGGCGGCCTCTTCGGACTCCTTGCCGATCATGAAGCCCGGCACGTCCAGGAAAAACACGATCGGAATATGGAAGCAGTCGCACAACTCGATGAAGTGCGCCTGCTTGCGCGCGGATTTGACGTCGATGCGGCCGCCGACCATCGGGTTGTTGCCGATGACGCCGACCGGGTAACCGTTCAACCGCGCCAGCGCGGTGATGGCCGAGCGTCCGTAGGTGCCCTGGATTTCGAACATCGAGTCGCGGTCGACAATCATTTCGATGACGCGCTTCATGCTGTAAGGCTTGCGCGGGTCACGCGGCACGATGCGGATCAGTTCTTCCTCGCGGCGATTGGCCGGGTCATCGGTGGGCACCACCGGCGGCATTTGCCAGACGTTGGTGGGCATGTACGACAAAAAGCGCCGGATCAGCTGGAAACATTCCACTTCGCTGGCAGCGACGTTGTCGATGGTGCCGGCCTTGTCGACCGCGACCTGCGGGCCGCCGAGTTCGGCCTTGGTGAGTTTCTGGCCGAGGCCGCGTTCAACAATAGGAGGGCCCGAAGCAAAGATGGTGCTGTTCTTGACCATCACCGACCAGTGCGACATCACCGCGCGCTGCGCCGGGCCGCCAGCGGCGATGCCGAGCACGGCACTGACCACCGGCACCACGCCCAGCAGTTCCGCGACATTGACGCCGGGGTCGTTGGTGTGACCGGGGAACACGGTGAAGCCGCGCTTGGCGGAAGCGACGCCACCACCGTAGCCGTCGATCAGCCGGATCAGCGGGATGCGGTAGTGGTAAGCCAGGTCATCGATGAATCCACCCTGCCCGCCCTTGCGCCGTCCGTGGCCCCAGCTGGTGCCGCCGCGAACAGTGGTGTCTTCGCCACCGATGGCCACCGGCCGGCCATCGACTTCGGCAATGCCCATGACATAAGGCGCGGGCGAGACCTTGATGATGCGCCCCTGCTCGTCGTATTGGCCCTTGCCGGTGAGTTTGCCGACCTCCTGGAAACTGTCAGGGTCGGCGATGCCGGCGATGCGCTCGCGCACCGTAAGGAATCCTTTTTCGTGGCGCAGGCGTACGGCCTCTTCGCCACCCATCGCTTCGGCCCAGTCGTAGCGTTGGCGGATTTCTTCGGCCTCGCGCTCCCAGCCTTCGGGCTTTTCCGGTTGATCTGACATATCTGTCCTTGTTGTCTTGTGGTGTTGATTGATCCGGCGGTTTAACGTTTGGCGAGGCCAAGCTCCGTCAGCCCTTCTTCCAGTTCCTTGTACTGCGCGTCCCAGTAGATATTGGAGTCACGGCCGTTGAGGAAATGGTTCACGCGGTAGTTTTTCTCGATGTCCGTCTTCCATTCATCGGTCTGGCTCAGCGCGAGAAACGCGGCTTCCCAGTATTTGACCTGCGCTTCGCTGATGCCCTTGGTGCCGACAACGCCGCGCCAGCTGTCAAATACGGCGTTGGCCCCCTGCTCCTTCCACGTCGGAATGGTGGCCAGCGCGCCGCCCATGCGCTGCGGTGCACTGACACCGAGGATGCGCAGGCGACCGGCGGTCACATGCGGCAGCACTGCGGCAAACGTCGCGGCAGCGACTTCGATATGGCCGCCGAGCACTGCGGTCAGCGACTCGCCCGAGGATTTGAACGCGACCACTTTCATTTTCTTGATATCCACACCGGCGGCCTTCATCGGCAGTGCAATGCCCATGTGAATATGATTGCCGACGGCGGTTGCCACACCGACGCTGAGGCTGTCGGGGGCTGCCTTGAGGCGCTGGATCAGGTCGGCCCCGGTTTTTAACGGCGATTCCGTCCTGACCACGGTAAAGATGTATTCATTGAACAACATCGCGATCGGCGTGAAGTCGCGGTGCGTGAACTGGCCGACGCCCATGATCCTGGAGGTCATCATCGTCGGCGCGAGGATCAGCAGTTGCGAGGGGTCTTTTGCGCGCTGACTCATGTGGGTATAAGCAATTGCGCCGCCGCCACCGGGCTTGTTGATGACATTCACCGGCGAGAGGATCTTGCGCTCCTGCCAGATCGACTGGATGGTGCGCGCGGTGATGTCCTGATTGCCGCCGGGCGCGACACTGACAATCAGTTCAGGTATCCGCTCGGGTTTCCACTGCGCTTTTGCGGAGGGTGTCATGCTCAATGCCAATGCAGCCGCCAGCGCAGCGGCAAGGCCATGGCGACCCGTGATGCGGAAGCTGTTGTGGGTCATGGTGCGGGTCACGTTGTGAATCACGTCGCTTTCCCTCCTGCATTACCGTTTTCCGCAGCGAAGCTGATGACGCCCTGGTTGACGAGGTCATCAAATTCGCCATTCGTAATCCCGAGTTCGTCGCGCAGCACCGCCACGGTGTCACGCCCGATGCGTCCGCCGCTGCTGCGGATGCTGCCGGGCGTGGCTGACAGTCTCGGCACCGGTGCGGCCATCGCGATGCTGCCCAGCTCTTCGTCGGGCACGTCACGGATCATTTCGCGTGCCTTGAAATGCGGATCACGGAAAATATCGGCCATGGTGTAAATGCGGGTGAACACGACATCCTCTGCCGAGAGCGCAGTTTCGACATCGGCATAGTCGCGTGCGCCGACCCATTCCTGCACGATCGCGTCCATTTCATCGCCGTTTTTGACACGTTCGAGGCGGGTGTTGAATTTCGGATTGTCGAGAATGTCGCCACGACCCATCGCGAGGCAGAGACGGCGGAAGCTGTTGGTCTGCGAACCCTGGATGTGTACGTAGTCGCCATCGCGAGTCTTGAACAGGTTGTTGACCACGCTGCCGGAGTGACCCGCACCCTCGCGCCCGACGACGTAGCCGAGCTTTTCATAGGAGGCGACATGGGCGTCCATGAAACTGAATGCGCATTCGTAGAGGGCGGTATCGACCACTTGCCCGCGCCCGGTGAGGTCGCGATGGCGCAGCGCCATCATCGTGCCGAATGCCGCATAGAGCCCGGTGATGCAGTCGGTCAGGCCGATGTTGGCACGCGCCGGCGGGCGGTCGGCGTCGCCGGTGATATGGCGCAGCCCGCCGACGGCCTCGCACACCACGCCATAACCCGGTCGCTGGCTGTAGGGGCCACTCTGGCCATAGCCGGAAACCCTGACCAGGATGAGCCCCGGGTTGATCGCGGACAGTGCGTCGTATCCGAGATTCCATTTCTCCAGCGTGCCGGGCCGGAAGTTCTCGACCAGCACGTCAACTTTCGCAACCAGTCGACGGATCAGTGCCTGCCCCTCGGGCTTGCGCAAATCGACCACGATCAGGCGCTTGTTGCGCATCAAGGTTGCGGCGTAAAGCGACTTATCCTTGTAGCGTTTGCCGGATACGCGCGAAGGGTCACCCTCGGCCGGCTCGACCTTGATCACTTCAGCGCCGAAATCGGCAAGCAGGCGCGCGCAGAACGGGCCGGCGATGGTGGTGCCCAGTTCGAGCACTTTCACACCGGCCATCGCCTGCATGTTCGCGGGATTGGACATTTTTTTCTCCATCAGGCCGCAAGGCCACGGTTGGTCATTTGGCCATCAGCTCGCGCACCACATCGCGCATTTCATCGTACTGCGCGGCGAAGTAGGCTTTGCTCTCGGTGCTACCGAGGTAATTGCTGACCCAGTAGTTGGATTGAACGTCGGCCTTCCATTCCGCGGTGTTCACCAGCGCTTGCAGCGCTTGATCCCACCAGGCGATCTGCGCGGCATTCATCGCCTTCGGGCCAATCACCGCACGCCAGTTGGAGACCACGATGTCTGCCCCCTGCTCCTTCCAGGTCGGCGCATCGGCCAGCGCACCGGTCATGCGCTGGGGCGCGGCAATACCGAGGATGCGCAACTGCCCGTTGGCAACATGGGGCGCAGCGTTGGCTGCGGCTGTGGCGACGACGTCAATGTGTCCGCCGAGTACTTGCGAAATCGATTCGCCGCCGGAATTGAATACAACGACGCGCATTTTTCTGAAATCTGCGCCTACCGCCTTGGCCAGACGCGCAACTGCGATGTGCTGCATTCCGCCGCGCGCAGTGGCAACCGCTGCACTGACGGTCGAAGGGTCTGCTTTCAGCCGGCGCACCAGATCGGCACCGCTTTTCAGCGGCGAATCGGTTCTGACGGCAATGACGATGTATTCGCCGAACAGCCGCGCCAGTGGCGTGATGTCGGTATGCGATACCTGACTGGTGCCGGCAATGTGGTTGAGCAGGAAACTGGGCGACCCTACGGCGATGTGTCGCCCTTCGCCGCCCTGCTGGTTGAGATAGGCCAGACTCAGGGTGCCGCCGCCGCCTGGTTTGTTCGACACATTGACCGGCACCGTGATGATCTTCCGTTCCAGCCAGATTTTCTGCATGGTTCTCGCAGTGCGATCCTGTGCACCACCGGCGCCGGATCCGGCAACGATCTCGACAAAACGTTCCGGCGCCCATTTATCAGCGGCTTGTGACCAGGAAGCAAGGCCACTGCAGCATAGCGCGACCACTATTACCAGCACTCGTGTCATACCGTACATCCCCCCCATGCATTGATCGGGCAGCCGCGCGCAGACCATGGGCCAGGCCGGCTGCAATACATCCTCCCCCAGAGGATTGCGTCGTATCGCCTTGTTATCGTTGAAGTGCTTATCGGGCGATAGACACGATGACACTAGGTATTTTCAAGTCAAAACACAAGCAGGGTTTCAATATGTGTGAAATCACCACGAAGCAGCGCCAGCAAAAGCGATAATCCGCTCACCATGCGAACGCTGCGACAACCGATCAGATTTGCAGCCGCAGCGGATGTGCCGGCAGAGCGACGACCGCCTGAAGGCGCTTGCTTGCGGGGAGGGGGTGAGGCGGCTTTCAGACTGGAGAACCCCTGGGGTGAAATTGGCAGGCGTACAGCCGGATTAAGCGCCGCGCGATATGATCCTGACGGGATTTAAAACGCTGTATGTCACCTGAATCGCGCATCACTGACCGGTATAGAATACTTCGTAAGCATCAAATTTTGAGGCACAAACCATGCATCAATCCATAGACAATTTACTCGAACAGGCCAAGAAATTGAGCACCGAAGACCGTGCTCTCCTGATCAATGCGCTGTATGACTTGAACGCACCGCATGACCTGGAATGGGAAGCGGCCTGGCTCAAGGAGTGCGAGGACAGGATCGCCGCAATCGACCGTGGCGAAATGAAAACCTACGATTTTGATGCGGTCATGGTGGAGGCTCGCGCAAGGCTGAAACACGCATGAAACTGCGCTTTGCCGCAGCAGCACAACGTGAACTGAACGATGCTGCAATATGGCTGGAGTTGCAGGAAGCGGGTTTGGGTGAACGGTTTCTGCTTGAAGTCGCACAGGCGCGGCAGCTGATCCTTGAATTCCCGGACGCATGGCATCCGATGAGCCAGTCTCTGCGACGCTGCCACCTCAAACGTTTTCAATATGGATTGATTTATCGCGTTAATGGCGATGTCATCGAAATTGTTGCCGTTGCGCATGACCGTCAGAAGCCTGGATACTGGCGTAACCGCAAATCTGAGTCCTGAAGTACCCAATGAATTACAACTCAAAGCATTCGGCTCGTTATCTTCAGTTTCTGCGGGACGCACAGGCCGCTGATCAATCCATCGATAACGGCGCCAAAGTCTTTGCTGCACACGAGGTGCATGCCTGGCTAATGCAAATGACACTTCAAAGTAACACTGCCGAGCGTCCGAACCCCTGCGATCTGCCTAAATCTTCTGCCACGTGAATATGCCTTTATCCCGACTGCTGTTGATCATATTGGCCGCCCTGCTCGCCTCCTGCACAACCACCACTTATGAATACGTCGTGCCCGCCTCCGAGTCGGGCAAACTGTGCGTGACGCAGTGCGCGGGCATCCGCGAGCAGTGCCGCGGCAATGAGATGCAGCGCGCACAAAGCGACAAGGCTTTTTGCGAGCGCAACGCCGAATCCGGCTACCGCGCCTGCCTCGCCACGGCAGCATCCAACAAAACCGATCCCGGCAAATGCCATCGCCAGAGCTGTTATGCGTCGGAGAACACTTACCG
>CAIZLW010000227.1 GCA_903933915.1 uncultured beta proteobacterium
ATCCCGACGGTTTCGGCCTGACCATCCACGGCCCGAACAATCGCTACGTCAACGACGAGCAGGTGGTGCAGGCCATCGCACAAATGCTGACCCGCATCGGCATCATCACAAAAGTCGACGTTATGCCCTCGGCGGTGTTTTTCAGCCGCGCCAACAAGCTCGAATTCAACCTGATGCTGGTCGGCTGGGGTTCGGATACAACAGAGGCTTCTTCCCCGCTGAAAGCCCTGCTCGCCACTTTCGACACCGCCAAAGGCATGGGCAATGCCAACCGCGGCCGCTATTCCAGCGCCAAGATGGATGCGCTGCTCGACCAGGCGCTGGCCACGGTCGATGACGCGAAGCGCGAGCGGCTGCTGCAGGAGGCCACTGCAGTGGCAATGAATGATCTGGGCATCATCCCGCTCTACCACCAGGAAAGCGTCTGGGCCACGCGCAAAGGTGTCGCGTATGCGCCGCGCGCGGACGAACGCACCAACGCCTTCGAATTCCGGCCGCAATGAATACATGTTGACCGCCCGATCCGTGTTGTGCCGAAGCTGACCACTCAACAAGTTACCCGTTCCCGCAAACTGCGCAGCACATTCACGGGTGCCGAGCAAATGCCATGGCATCACCTGCGGCACAAGCAGATCGCCGGCATAAAATTCCGCATACAGCACCGGTCGACCGCTATGTCGTCGACTTCGTCTGTCTGGCCAAAAAGCTTGCAATTGAAGTCGACGGTGGCCAACATGCGGAGATGAAATCGCGGGATCAACAACGCGATGCATTTCTGGTGCAAAAAGGTTTTCGCCTAGTGCGATTCCGAAACAACGAAGTGCTGGGCAACATTAAAGGCGTCATGGAAAGAATATGGGCAGCCGTGTCAGAGAAATGATCGCTGGAACCACCCCCATACCCGCCCCCCTCCCGAAGGGGGAGGCGTTTCTTGGGATTCCCTCCTCTTCAGGGGGAGGGTCAGGGTGGGGGTGGTTTAAAACAAACTCTTTGTTCTGGGCCGCAGTCGTCGCATGCGTCCTGACATCAACAAACACCCCCGCCGCTGAACTGCGCATCGGCCTCTCCGGCGAAGTCACCTCTCTCGACCCGCACCTGCTCGCCTCTCAGCCCAATCTCACCGTGGGCCGCCATGTCTTCGAATCGCTGACTGACGTGGATCCGCAGACCAGGCTGATTCCAGGGCTTGCCGAACGCTGGCACGCCATTGACACCACTACCTGGGAATTCAAGCTGCGCCGCGGCGTGAAATTCCACGACGGCTCGCCATTCACCGCAGAAGATGCCGCGTTTTCACTGACACGGCCGCTGTCGATCAAGGGCAGTCCCGGCGGCTTTGCCGCTTACGTACGCGCCATTGCATCCACCACAGTAGTCGACGCACACACACTGCGCGTCAAAACAAAATATCCGTACGGCGCGCTGCCTGAAGATCTGAACTCGATCCTGATCGTTTCCAAAAAACATGCGCAGAACGCCGGCCCCGAAGATTTCGATGCCGGCCGCGCCACAGTGGGCACCGGCCCCTACAAATTTGTGCGCTACCAGCGCGGTGATCGCCTGGAACTCGCACGCAACGACCAGTGGTGGGGCAAGGCACCGGCATGGGACAAGGTCACGCTGCGGGTGATACCGGCGGATCCGTCGCGCACGGCGTCGCTGCTCTCCGGTGAACTCGATGCGATCGAACACGCACCCTCGGCAGACATTAATAATCTTAATAAAAACAATGCCTTACGAGTCATTAAAACCACATCCTGGCGCACCATCCTGCTGCACCTCGATCAATATCGCGCGCAGCCGCCGGGTGTCACCGACCTCAACGGCAAACCACTGGCCGCCAACCCGTTCATGGACCAGCGCGTGCGGCGCGCGCTATCCAAGGCGATCAATCGCAGCGCCATCGCTGAGCGCGTGATGGAAGGTCTCGCCGTACCCGCGGCCAACATCGTGTCGCCCGGCGTATTCGGCTACAACAGCGCACTGAAGGCCGAGCCCTACGATCCTGAAGGCGCCAAACGCCTGCTCGCCGAAGCCGGCTACCCGAACGGTTTCCGCGTGACACTGGCCGGCCCGAACAACCGTTACATCAACGATGAACAGGTGCTGCAGACCGTTGCGCAACTGCTGACCCGCGTCGGCATCCAGACCCGCGTCGAGGCCGCGCCGATGTCGGCCTTCCTCGGTCGCGTGCGCAAGGAAGAAACCAGCTTCGCGCTGCTCGGCTGGGGCTCGTTTGCTGCCGACCTGTCGCTGCGCTCGCTGGTCGCGACGCCCAATGCCGACAAGGGCTATGGCGCATGGAACTGGGGCCGTTACGCTAATTTGAAAGTCGACGCGTTGATGGAGCAGGCACTGGGCACCGTCGATCGCGCCAAACGCGAAGCCCTGGCGCGCGAAGCCGGCACGCTGGCGATGCAGGACCTCGCCTTCATCCCCCTGCACCATCAGGTGGTCAGCTGGGCAATGCGCGCAAACCTGAACTATGTGCCGCGCACCGATGAATTCACCTTTGCCCATCACTTCACGCCGCGCTGAGATCCGGTCATGCTGAGCTATCTGTTGCGCCGTCTGACCTGGAGCGCCGCGACGCTGTTGGTGATGTCACTGCTGGTGTTTGCCGGGGTCTACGCCATCGGCAACCCGGTGGATCTGCTGATCGACCCGCAGGCGGATCAGGCGGAAATCGCCCGAGCCACCGCGCTGCTCGGCCTTGACCGGCCGCTGTGGGAACAGTACTGGCTGTTTTTTCGCGGCGCCCTCGGCGGCGACCTCGGCATTTCCTTCGCCGCCAGCGTGCCGGCGATCGACCTGATCCTCGAGCGCATGCCGGCAACGCTGGAACTCGCATTGACGGCGATGCTGATTGCGGTCGGCCTCGGCATCCCCCTCGGACTGTTCGCCGGTCTGCGCCCGCAGTCGTGGCTGGCGCGTTCGATCATGACGTTGTCGACAATCGGCTTCGCCCTACCCACATTCTGGGTCGGGCTGATGCTGATCATGGTGTTCTCGGTGCAACTGGGCTGGCTGCCGACCACCGGCCGCGGCGCCACCGTGGATGTACTGGGTATTCCGCTCAGCGTGCTGACCGCCGACGGCCTGCGCCATCTGCTGCTGCCGGCAACAACCCTGGCGCTGTTCAAGCTCGCGCTGCTGATCCGCCTGACCCGGGCCGGCACGCAGGATGCAATGCTGCAGGATTACGTGCGTTATGCCCGTGCCAAAGGCCTCAGCGAAAGCGCCGTTATCCGTTCGCATGTGCTGCCTAACATCCTGATCCCCATCGTCACCGTCGCCGGCCTCGAACTCGGTTCGCTGATCGCCTTCGCCATCGTCACCGAAACCGTGTTCGCGTGGCCCGGCATGGGCAAGCTGCTGATTGATTCCACCAACGTGCTCGACCGACCGGTGATCGTCGCCTATCTGCTGGCGACCGTCTGTCTGTTCATTCTGATCAACCTGCTGGTCGACCTGCTCTACGCGGCACTGGATCCGCGGGTGCAGTCGGGGACGACGCGATGATGGCCACCACTGCGCCGACCGGCGTGCTCGCAGCAAACTACGCGCGCGACCGCATCGCCATGGTTGCGTTATGGCTTCTGGCAGCGCTGTTGTTCGCCGCGTTTGCCGCACCCTGGCTGGCCCAGCAGAACCCGTACGATCTGGCGCAACTCGACATCCTCGACGCCAAACTCGCGCCCGGCGCGCAAAGCAGCGCCGGACTGAGCTATTGGCTGGGTACCGACGATCAGGGTCGCGACATGCTGTCCGCCATTCTCTACGGCCTGCGCATCAGCCTCGGCGTCGGCATCGCCTCCACCGTCCTCGCACTGGGACTGGGACTGACTGCCGGATTGATCGCCGCCCGTGCCGGCGGCTGGATTGACGG
>CAIZLW010000228.1 GCA_903933915.1 uncultured beta proteobacterium
GGAAACGCTTTCGGCCGATGCGCAGACGGCTCGTGATCGAACCTCGGGAACCCGTGCCAGTCGGGCGCCGGGGTCGGTCAATACGGGCTATGACGCAGTCGATGCCAATCTTGATCTGGGCTACGACAAATTCCGCCTGCGGGCTGGCTACAAATTGCGCGATAACGTGGAAACCGGTGCCGGTATTGCTTCGGCGCTGGATCCGGTTGGCAAAATGAAGAGTGAGCGTATTACGGCCGATCTGTCGTGGGTCGACACCCAGTTTGCAAAGGACTGGGGCTTGGGGTTTGCGGGGAGTTATCTCCAGTATGAACAACTGATGCCCACTTATCTGCAGTTGTCGCCACCCGGTACAAAAATCCGTACGAACACCTTCCCTGACGGGCAGATCGGCGCGCCTGAAACATGGGAGCGGCAATTGCGCCTGTCAGCCTTTGCAACCTATGGCGGGTTTAAACACCATAGTATCCGTTTCGGTATCGGGCACGACGACCTGAATCTCTATGATACGGCGACCCATAAGAACTACACGCTCACCGCGACCGGTGCTGCGGTGCCAGCCGGGCCGGTAGCCGATTATTCGACGCTGCAGCCCTTTATGACGCCGCAGCGGCGCAAGGTTAACTATGTGTACGTTCAGGATGAGTGGAATTTTGCCAAGGACTGGACGCTGACGGCGGGCCTGCGCCAAGACAAGTTCTCAGACTTTGGCGCGACGACCAATCCGCGCGTGGCGCTGGTCTGGGATGCCGCGCACGACCTCACGGTCAAGCTGCTCTATGGCCAGGCTTTTCGTGCGCCGGCATTCAGCGAGCAGCACAGCATCAATAATCCGGTGAACAGGGGTAACCCGAATCTGGCGCCGGAAACCGTCAAGACGACTGAAGCCGCCTTTTCGTGGCAGCTGCGTCGCGACATGCTGGTGAACTTGAGCCTCTTTCAGTACCAGATGAAGGACATCATCCGGACGATAACCAACACGGTCGCGAACACCGGAACGACTTACACCAATGCGGGAGAGCAGACCGGAGACGGCGGTGAACTTGAAATGGTGTGGGATGCCACCCGCAGCCTGCGCTTGACTGGCAGCTATGCGTGGCAGCATTCCGTTGATAAAACGAGCAAGACGGATGTCGGTTACGCGCCGCACCATCATATCTATGCCCGTGCCGACTGGCGCTTTACGGGGAGCTGGCTGGCCAGCACGCAGGTCAATTGGGTGGCGGACCGAAAGCGCGCTGCCGGTGATACCCGACCGGATATATCCGACTATACAACCGTCGATCTGACCTTGCGCACCACCAACAGTCGGGATCGCTGGAACTTTGCCGGCAGCGTGCGCAACCTGTTTAATGCGACTGTGCTCGAACCCAGTTCGGCACCAGGCACCGCCATTCCGAATGACCTGCCCATGCCGGGCCGTAGCCTTTATTTGCAGGCGATTTACAAGCTGTAATTGTGCTGTTGCAGGGGATGAGAGGATTGCCGTGAAAAAACATCGAAAGCGTGTTTTGTTCCGTACCGCGCTGCCGGCATCGTTGGCGCTGTCCCTGCTCTCGCCGGCATGGGCAGCGATTACGGATAGCCGCCCGCAGGTGACCGCTGCCGTGATCTATTCCGAAGCCGGTGATAGCGCCGAGCTGATGCAGGTGCTGACCGGTATGGAGCGTGCCAGCGATGTGATGATTTATCGCCTGCGTCTGGCGGCCAGCGAGCCGGCAGTTGGTCTGCTGGCGCGTGCCGATAATGTCA
>CAIZLW010000229.1 GCA_903933915.1 uncultured beta proteobacterium
TGCGACGAACCTGAGGTGGGCGAACTTCGTCAGCACCGGCATCGACCAGCACCCTTTCCTGCCTGCGCTGCACGAGCGCAAGGTGCGGCTGACGACGTCCGCCGGCTCCAACGGCGAACCCGTCGGTCATACGGCGGTGTGCGGGCTGCTGATGCTGGCGCGCAATTTCCCGCGCTGGATCGCCGCGCAGCGCGAACGCAAATGGGATCCCGCACGCGGGGATGCCGTGCCGCGCGACCTGCGCGGCCAGACGGTGATCGTCGTCGGACTCGGCACCATCGGCGCGACCGTGGCGAAGATGTGCCAGGCGCTGGAAATGAAAGTCATCGGCCTGCGCCGCAGCCCCAAACGGGATGGCGATCCGGTCGATGAGATGCACACGCTCGACAAACTGCCGATGCTGCTGCCGAAGTGCGACTGGCTGGTTCTGGCCTGCCCATACACCAAGGAAACGCATCAACTGGTCAACGCCAAAACGCTGGCGCTGATGCCCAAACACTCCTACCTGGTCAACGTTGCACGCGGTGGCTGTGCGGACGAGAAAGCGCTGATTGCCGCTTTGCAATCGAAGCAGATTGCCGGCGCCTACCTTGATGTGTTCGAGAAAGAGCCGCTGCCCGCGGATTCGCCGCTGTGGGACATTCCCAACGTCATCGTCTCGCCGCACAACGCCTCTGCATCCTCTGGCAACGATGTGCGCGCGGCAAAAATATTTACCGAAAACATCAAACGCTATGCGGCGGGCAAACGCATGGAAAATGAGCAGAACTGAGTGAGTCAGGCGGATTGTCGCTGAGTCGCCGGTGAAAAAGTGGCAATGCATCCTCTGCGGCTTCGTTTATGACGAAGCCGCGGGGCTGCCCGATGAGGGCATCCCGCCCGGTACGCGCTGGGAGGACGTCCCGGCCGATTGGACCTGCCCGTATTGCGGGGCGCCGAAATCGGATTTCGACATGATTGCGATTTCGGACTGAGCGGCGGCGGATTGCCCGCGGGTGGTAGAGAGTTGCGGTAAGCTGTTAAAATGCAAGGCCTTTTTCGATCCGCGCCCATGCCGCTATTTGCCTTCGGACTGAACCACCAAACCGCGCCGCTAGACGTGCGTGAGCGGGTGGTTTTTCACGCCGAACAGGTGACGCAGGCGCTGCGCGATCTGGTGGATCGCCGTCCGGTCAGTGAAGCCGCGATCATCTCCACCTGCAATCGCACCGAGGTTTATTGCACGACGGCAGAACCCCGCACCGCAATCGACTGGCTGGCGGATTACCATGGCATGAAGCCGTCGCAGATCCAGCCCTATCTCTACGAACTGCCGCAGGCGCGTGCGGTGAAACATGCGTTCCGGGTTGCCAGCGGCCTCGACTCCATGGTGTTGGGCGAGCCGCAGATCCTCGGCCAGTTCAAGGGCGCGGTGCGTTCGGCCGAGCAGGCGGGCACGCTGGGCTGGATGCTCAACAAGCTGTTTCAGCGTACGTTTTCGGTCGCCAAAACGGTGCGCAGCGAAACCGACATTGGCGCCAGCACGGTGTCGATGGCCGCGGCCGCGGTGCGCCTGGCTGAACGCATTTATCCGAGTATCGCCGAGCAGAGCATGCTGTTCATCGGCGCCGGTGAAATGATCGAACTCGCGGCGACCCACTTTGCCGCCCATCATCCGCGCAAGATAACGTTCGCCAACCGCACGCAGGCGCGCGCGCAGCATCTGGCCGACCGTTTTTCCGGCCACGTCATCCCGCTGAACGATATCGGTGCGCAGCTCGCGCTGTACGACATCGTCGTCAGCTGCACGGCGAGCCCGCTGCCGATCATCGGCAAGGGGCTGATGGAAAGCGCGCTGAAAGTGCGCAAGCACCGGCCGATGTTGATGTTCGATCTGGCGGTGCCGCGTGATATCGAAACCGAAGTGGCGTCACTGGACGATGCCTTCCTCTACACCGTCGATGATCTCGGTCAGATCGCCCGCGAAGGCATGGACCAGCGTCAGAACGCGGTGGCGCAGGCGGAAGTGATTATTGAAAACCAGGTTTCGGATTTTCTGCACTGGCTGGACAACCGCGAGCTGGTGCCGACCATCCGCGCGCTGCGCGACACCGCCGAACGCGCGCGCCGCCATGAACTCGAACGCGCCATGCGCAGTCTCGCCAAAGGTACCGATCCGCAGCAGGTCATCGATGAGCTGTCGCGGGCGCTGACCAACAAGTTCATGCATCCGCCGTCGCATGCGCTGAACCACGCCGGTGAAGACGAGCGCGACGAACTGTCGGCGCTGATCTCGCGTCTGTACCAGATCCAGCGGCCCGAGTAGCGGCCGCCGCCGTCCGCCGTTGCGGCGGGCACGGCCCATTTTCCTTTTGATGATTCCCGATGAAACCCAGCATAGCCGCCAAACTTGACCAGCTGTCGATGCGCCTCGATGAGGTCGGCCGTCTGCTGACCACCGAGAACATCACTGCGGACATGGACAACTACCGCAAGCTGACGCGCGAGCACAGCGAACTGGAGCCGGTGGTGGCTTTGTATCGTCAGAATCAAGGCAGTCTCGCCGACCTGAAGACCGCGCAGGAGATGGCTGCCGATCCGGCGATGCGCGAGTTTGCCGATGCGGAAATTGCAGAAACCAAGACCCGCATCGAAGGTTTCGAAGCGGAATTGCAGAAGCTGCTGCTGCCGCGGGATATCAACGACGAACGCAATATTTTTCTTGAGGTGCGCGCGGGAACCGGCGGCGATGAGTCCGCGCTGTTTGCGGCGGAACTGTTCCGCATGTATGCGCGTTATGCCGAACGCAAGCGCTGGCAGGTGGAGATCATCTCGGAAAGTCCGTCGGATCTCGGCGGCTACCGCGAGATTATTGCGCGCATCATCGGCAGCGGCGCGTACTCGAAACTGAAATTCGAATCCGGCGGCCATCGCGTGCAGCGCGTGCCGGTGACCGAGACCCAGGGCCGCGTCCACACCTCGGCGTGTACGGTGGCGGTGATGCCCGAGGCTGACGAAGTGGGCGAAGTGGTGCTGAACCCCGCCGATCTGCGCATCGACACCTTTCGTGCCTCCGGCGCCGGTGGCCAGCACGTCAACAAGACCGACTCGGCGATCCGCATCACCCATCTGCCGAGCGGTCTGGTTGTCGAATGCCAGGACGACCGCTCGCAGCACAAGAACAAGGCGCGCGCGCTGGCGGTATTGGCGGCGCGGCTGAAGGACAAGCAGACGCGCGAGCAACAGTCGAAAGAGGCGGCGACGCGCAAATCGCTGATCGGCAGCGGTGATCGCTCCGAACGCATCCGCACTTACAACTTTCCGCAGGGCCGTGTCACCGACCATCGCATCAACCTGACCTTGTACAAGATTGCGCAGCTCGTCGACGGTGACCTCGATGACCTGGTCGATGCGCTCGCCGCGGAACATCAGGCCGAGCAGCTGGCTGAACTCGCCGTCGATTAACCGATTGTTTTTATTGATTAATTAAGGGTGGTTTGTGACGATTGCAGCGGCACTGGCGGAGGCGCAGCAGGTCATCGGCCGGCTAGAGGCCCGCGTCTTGCTGCGCTATGTCCTGCGCTGTGACGAGGCCTGGCTGATTGCGCATGGCGATGATGATCTGGCCTCGCCGCAGTCCGCTGCGTTCGGCGTGTTGATCGCGCGTCGCGCCGCCGGCGAGCCGGTGGCTTACCTGACCGGACATCGCGAGTTTTACGGCCGCGAGTTTGTGGTGACGCCGGCAGTGCTGATTCCGCGACCCGATACCGAACTGCTGGTGGAACTGGCGCTGCAGCGTCTGCCGGCAAACGGCGGCGACGTGCTTGATCTCGGTGCGGGCAGCGGCTGCATTGGAGTGACCATTGCCGCTGAACGAGCGCAGGCCCGGGTCACGCTGGTCGATGCATCGGCTGATGCGCTGGACGTTGCGCGCGAAAACGCCCAGCGCCATGCCGCTGCGAATACGGTGTTGTTGCGCAGCGACTGGTATGCCGCGCTGGGCGATGCACGGTATGTGCTGATTGTTTCAAACCCGCCGTACATCGCATCCGGTGATGCCCATCTGCAGCAGGGCGATCTGCGCTTCGAGCCGCAATCGGCGCTGGCGTCGGGCACCGACGGTCTTGCCGATATGCGGCGCATCGTCGCCGGTGCGCCGGCCCATCTTGCTGCCGGCGGCTGGCTGTTGTGCGAGCATGGCCATGACCAAGCGGAGGCTTGCACGATGCTGCTGCAGCAGTCGGGGTTTGCCGAAGTATTTTCCGCGCGCGATCTCGCCGGCATTCGTCGCGTCAGCGGCGGACGCTGGCCGCCGTCGTGATCCATGTTCAGGGATCGCAGGATTGCTCCGGAGATCACGCATGAGCGATGACACCAGGGCCATCGCGAATCAGCAGGCACGGGATCAAAAAAAGGAAGCCTACCTGCGTGCGATCCACGATCGGTATGCGGAACAGTTCCGCATGACTGCAGATCAGGACGCGATATCGGTCGCGCGTGCCACACATGCCGCGATGGATGTCGTGCTGGAACGGGATCGCCAGAAAGACGCGGACAGCAGCGGGATCCGCTGCGGCAAGGGGTGCAGTCACTGCTGTCACGAGCCGGTTGAAATCTGGGCGTACGAAGCCGCATTGCTGGTCGAGATCGCGCGCGAGGCCGGCATCACCCTGGATCGGATGCGTCTCGAAAGACAGGGCCGTTACAGCGCGGAAAACTGGCGGCAGCAGCCGGCACAAGACCGGGCCTGTGGTTTTCTCGGCGCTGATGGCGCGTGCACGGTGTATGAATTCCGGCCCAATGTCTGCCGCAAGCTGCTGGTGGTGACAGACCCGGCGTTATGCGACACCTCGAACGGTCAGCCCGACAGTGTCGGCCGCTGGTTCAGTTGGGAAGCCGAGTTGATGGAGTCGGCCGCGCTGGAAATGTTTGGCGCCAGCGTGATGCCGAAGGCGCTATTGGCGGCATTAAACGTGAAGGGGTAAAAGTGATCGTGGCGGCGCTCGCTTGACCGCTGCGGCAGGCGCCGGTAAACTTATACCCGATAGTTTTGCTCAAGTAATTTTCGGAGTCAGCCATGTCTGTTTTAGATGAAATCAAGAATCAGGTAACCGGCCACAAGGTCGTGCTGTACATGAAGGGCTCGCCCGACTTTCCGCAATGCGGTTTTTCGGCGAATGCAGTGAATATCCTGCGTTCCTGCGGCGTTAACGAACTGTTTACCGTCAACGTGCTGGAGAATCCGGAAATCCGCCAGGGCATCAAGCAGTACGCCAACTGGCCGACCATCCCGCAGCTGTATGTGAACGGTGAATTCGTCGGGGGTTCCGATATCGTCACCGAGATGTTCCAGAGCGGCGAACTGAAGAAGATGCTGCAAGGCTGAGCGTTCTTCGCCATTTCGCAAAAGCCGGCGCAAGCCGGCTTTTTTACGCCTGCAGGAACTGGTAGCCGACCTGGGTCAGCAGGATCAGCGCCATGGTCATCAGCATGCGTTTCATCCAGATCCGGTACGTTTCGCCGTCGATGCGGCTGCGCACCCGCGAACCGTAGAGACTGGCGATGGTGGCGATCACCGCCAGCGGCAGCGTCACCAGCCAGTGCATGGGTGATGCGATGCCGCTGGCTGCCAGAGTGACGAACTGGGTGGACTTGCCGACGAAGAACGAAATATTCATCGCCGGTACCAGCATCAGCGGCGGAAGACCGATGCCGAGGTAATAGATGATCAGCGGTGGCGCGGCAATGTTGGCGGTGGTTTCACTGATGCCGCCGAGCAGGCCGAAGACCACGCCGAAGGATTTGTCATGGCGCTTCATCAGCGGCCATTGCGACAGGCCCAGACGTTCGAGATTCAGGTAGAACAGGATGACGCCAGCGAGCAGCAGCGCGTAGGGAAATCCCGGATACAGCACGAACAGGCGCGCGCCGATCGCGGCACCGGTCAGCGCGACGAAAGGCATCCACCAGAACCGTTTCAGCACATCGCCGAACCCGGGGCTGCGGAAGATGCTGACGATCACCGTGGCAATGCACGGGATCAGTACCATCACCACCGCGAACTGCATATTGGTGGCGGCTGCGATCAGTGGCGTCGCGATCATCGGAAAACCCAGGCCGAGCGCGCCCTGGATCCAGCCGGCCACGGCGATCACGATCGCGACATACACAATCACCCATGGTGACAGGGTTTCGAGACCAGTCACGGGTCAGTGTGCTGCTGTTTCGCGGGCGCGCTTCAGCGCCAGCGCGACCACTTCGGCAATGTGCAGCGCCTGACGTTCCGAGCCTTGCGAAATCTGTTCGCGGCAGCTGTATCCGCTGGCAATGATCATGGTGTGTTCGTTGGCTGCGCGCACCGCCGGCAGCAGCGCCGCCTCGCCGATTTTCACCGATACATCGTAATGCTGCGGATTGAATCCGAAGGCGCCGGCCATGCCGCAACAGCCCGATTCCGGAACGCTTGCACGGATGCCGAGGCGTTTCAGCAGCGCCATTTCCGCAGTCATGCCGAACACCGCTTTTTGATGGCAGTGGCCGTGCACCAGCGCATCGCCGCCGAGCTGCGGTGCTTCCCAGTCGCTGATTTGCATCAGGAAGTCGCTGAACAGGTGGCATTGTTTGGCCAGCTTTGCCGCGCGCGCATCATCCGGGAACAGGTTGGGCAGTTCGTCACGGAACACCGACAGGCAGGCCGGTTCAAGGCCGATCACCGGCACGCCAGCGCTGATGTCGGTGGCCAGCGCATCCATCACTTCGCGCAGATAGGCGCGCGCGGTATCGAGCATGCCGAAGTCATATAGCGGCCGGCCGCAGCACAGTTGCTGCCGCGGAATCGTCACCGTATAGCCCAGTGCCTCCAGCACCTCAACCGCAGCGGCGGCGGAGCCCGGCTGGAAATGGTTGTTGAAGGTGTCGGCCCAAAGGATGATGCGGCCGCGATGGCCGGAGCCGATCGGCACGCGACGGCTCGAGAACCATTTGCGAAAGGTGCGTCGCGCGAATTTCGGCATCTCACGCCGCTGCGCGACGCCGCTGCCAAATTTCAGCAGCGCCGACAGTCCGGGCGTTGCCGCCAGCAGGTTGACGAGTCGTGGCGCCAGTGACGCCAGTTTCGCCCAGCGGTTGATGAAACCCATGGTGTAGGCCTGCAGGGGGCGCAGGCGGCCGAGATAATGGTGGTACAGGAACTCGGCCTTGTAGGTCGCCATGTCGGTATGCGTCGGGCAGTCGTTCTTGCAGCCTTTGCAGGCGAGACACAGGTCCAGCGCTTCGCGCACGGCTTCATTGCGCCAGCCGTCCTGGATGATTTCGCCGCGGAGCATTTCGCCGAGCAGGCGCGCGCGGCCGCGCGTCGAAAAGCGTTCTTCCCGCGTTGCGCGATAACTCGGGCACATCACGCCGCCTTCGTGGGCGCGGCACTTGCCCATGCCGACGCAGCGCTCGATCGCGCGGTTGAAGCCCTTGCCCTCAAGACTGGCATAGGTGAATTGGGTGACCGGGCGTGCCGGCTTGTAGTCGGGACCGTATTTGAGGTTCTCGTCGGCGCGGTAAGGATCGATGACCTTGCCCGGATTCATCCGGTTCAGCGGATCCCAGATCGCCTTGAATTCGCGGAAGGCCTGCATCAACGCTTCACCGTACATGATCGGCAGGAATTCGGCCTTGGCCTGGCCGTCGCCATGTTCGCCGGATAGCGAACCGCCGTATTTGACGACCAGTTCGGCGGCGGCGCGCAGGAAGCTGCGCCACACCTTGATACCTTCGGCGCTGCGTGTGTTGAAGGTGATGCGGGCGTGGATGCAGCCGTCGCCGAAGTGACCGTAGAGCGAAGTCTGATAACCATGACGGTCGACCAGCGCCTGGAATTCGCGCAGGTAATCGCCGAGGCGCAGCGGATCAACGGCGGCATCTTCCCAGCCGACCACCGGGTCGGGTGCGTTGGGGTGGATGGTCAGCGCGGTCGCCGAAGCGCCGGTTTCGCGGATGGTCCACACGCGTTCGCACATGGCTGGATCGGTGATCAGCCATGAGGAGGGCTTAACCGCGGTCTCCGCCATGCCGGCGTAGTGATCGACCAGCGCCTGGGCCTGGGCTGTCGCCGCATCCACTGTGTCGGCGCCGAATTCAATCATGATCCACGCGTTGCCCGCCGGCAGCAGCGCGATATCCGCTTTGCGCAGGCCGCGTTCGAGCAGGCCGCCGATGATGCGTTCGTCCAGGCCTTCGGTGGCGATGGGTTTGAACGGCAGGATCTGCGGCACGGCGTCACCGGCGGCGTAGATGTCGGAAAAGCCCAGCACCAGAATCACCCGCGACTGCGGACTCGGCACCAGCCGGGTCTTCGCGCCCAGCGTGAACACGCAGGTACCTTCCGTGCCGACCAGCGCACGCGCGACGTTGAAGCCGTTTTCCGGCAGCAGCTGATCGAGGTTGTAACCGGAGACGCGGCGTTTTATTTTCGGGAAACGCGCGCGGATCAGGTCGGCGTATTTGTCGCGCAGGTCACGCAGCTGGCCATAAATCTCGCCGCGGCGGCCGCCGGCGCGGATGATGCGTACCAGTTCGTCTTCGCTGGTGGGGCCCACGGTCAGGCGCAGTCCATCGTAGGTAATGATGTCCAGCGTCTCGATGTTGTCGACGGTTTTTCCGGCCATCACCGAGTGCGCGCCGCAGGAATTGTTGCCGATCATGCCGCCCAGCGTGCAGCGGCTGTGCGTTGCCGGATCCGGCCCGAAGGTCAGTTCATGCTGTTCGGCGGCATCGCGCAGCGCATCGCAGACCGCACCGGGCTGGACCACCGCGGTGCGGTTGGCCGGGTCGATGGACAACACCCGGTTCAGGTATTTGCTGGTGTCGATGACCACGGCGACGTTGACGCACTGGCCGTTCTGCGACGTGCCGCCGCCGCGCGGCAGGATGGGCACGCCGTGTTCGCGGCAGATGTCCAGCGTGGCGACGATGTCTTCGATGCTGCGCGGGATCACCACGCCGATAGGAATTTGGCGGTAGTTGGAGGCGTCCGCCGAGTAGGCGGCGCGCGCGCCGGCATCAAAACGGACTTCGCCGGTGATGCGCTGGGTTAACTGCCGGGCGAGTGCTTCGGCGTCAGCCGTGACCGGCAGACGATGATCTTCAACGGGGGCGTTCAATGGTGCTCCTGGGTAAACGGCAGGGGGGCGCAGGATTTCATCGCGGCCCGCTGATTGTAACTTGACCCACTTGAGGTCATGAAAGCACTGCCAAAACAAGGACTTGGCGCTTCAGGGGCAGGCGGGCGACCACCCACAAGTTCTTTTAAAAACATAGGGTTAGTATTCTTCGTGCAAGCGTTTACATCGAATGGCTGCGCATCGTATCATTCGTGACCCCCGGCGTTACCAATGACCGGGAAGGCAGGTCTTTCAGGTTGCCGCAGTCTGCGAAACAGACGGACACGGCGCGCATCTATATCCGGAGGAAATTCCCAATGAGCAAGATGTCGGACAACAAGAACACCGCCAAGGCCAGCGCCAGCGGCAAGATACGCATGACCCCCTCCGAGGCGTTTGTCGAAACGCTGGTGGCGCAGGGCGTCAAGGACACCTTCGGTATCGTCGGCTCGGCCTATATGGATGCGCATGATCTGTTTCCGCTGGCCGGCATCCGCTTTTTGTCGGTAGCGCACGAACAGAACGCCGCGCACATGGCCGACGGTTATTCGCGGGTTACCGGCAAGCACGGCGTGTGCATTGCGCAAAATGGTCCCGGTATCACCAATTTCGTCACCGGCATTGCCGCTGCGTACTGGGCGCATTCGCCAGTGGTGTGCGTGACCCCGGAGTCGGGCAGTCTGAGCATGGGACTGGGCGGTTTCCAGGAAACCGAACAGATGCCGATATTCTCGAAAATCACCAAGTGGCAGGTGCACGTCAATTCCCCGCTGCGCATTGCCGAACTGACCGGCCGTGCGTTTGATATCGCGATGGCCGAACGCGGCCCGGTGCAGGTCAATATTCCGCGCGATTATTTCTACGGCGAGGGCGATTACGAAATTCCGCAGCCGCACAAGCTGGAGCGCGGCGCCGGCGGCCCGGAGTCGCTGGACGCTGCCGCGCGCATGCTGGCCAAAGCCAAGTTTCCGGTGATCCTGTCCGGTGGCGGCGTGATCATGGGCGGTGGCATCAAGGAATGCGCGGCGTTGGCCGAGTACCTGACCGCGCCGGTGGTGAACTCCTACCTGCATAATGATTCGTTCCCGGCCAGCCATCCGCTGTGCTGCGGCCCGCTCGGTTATCAGGGTTCAAAGGCGGCGATGAAACTGATCGCCAAGGCCGACGTCGTGCTGGCGCTGGGTTCGCGGCTGGGACCGTTCGGCACGCTGCCGCAGCATGGTCTCGATTACTGGCCGAAAAACGCCAAGATCATCCAGGTCGACGCCGACTCGCGCATGCTGGGCTTGGTCAAGAAAACCACGGTCGGCATCTGCGGCGATGCCAAGCTCGCTGCGGTTGCGCTGCTCGAACGCGTCAAGGCCATCGCCAAGATGACGCCGAACAAGGCACGGCTGGCGGAAGTGCAAAAAGAAAAGAAAGCCTGGACCGAGGAACTCGACAAGTGGGTCTCGCCCAACACCAAGACGCGGATCGGGCCGCGGCAGGCGCTGGCGGCGCTGGCGCGCGCGATGCCGAAGAATGCGATGGTCTCCACCGACATCGGCAACGTCTGCTCGGTGTCGAACAGCTATCTGCAT
The DNA here is from genome assembly GCA_903933915.1 of uncultured beta proteobacterium. GTDB lineage: Bacteria > Pseudomonadota > Gammaproteobacteria > Burkholderiales > SG8-41. The sequence goes on from CAIZLW010000229.1 coordinate 10,712, forward strand.
TTTGAGCAGGCCCCGTCGTTCCTCGCGGCAATGAGTTTCGGCAACTGCGGTTACGCATTCCCGGCGGTGATGGGCGCCAAGGTCGGGCGCCCGGATCGTCCGGCGATTGCCTATGTCGGTGACGGTGCCTGGGGCATGAGTCTCAATGAAGTGATGACCTGTGTGCGCGAAAAGATCCCGGCGATCGCGGTGGTATTCAACAACGGCCAGTGGGGCGCGGAAAAGAAAAACCAGATCGATTATTTCGATAACCGTTTCCTCGGCACCAACCTGCAGAATCCGAATTTCGCTGATGTTGCAGAGGCGATGGGCGCGCAGGGTCTGACGGTCGAGCATGTCGATGAAGTGGGTGATGCCTTGCGCGCGGCGGTGCGTTCCAACAGGCCGACGGTGATCAATATGATGTTGACGCAGGAACTGGGCGACCCGTTCCGCCGTGACGCGTTCCGTCAGCCGCAGCGGCTGCTGCCCAAGTACCGCAAGTTCAGCGCGAAGCAGTATCGCTGAGTCCGTTGCCACTCAGGAAAAAGCCGGCCTGCGCCGGCTTTTTCATCCGATGAAGACACGATCCAGCAAAGCCGCCCGTCTCGAAGACGTAGCCCGTCTCGCCAAGGTGTCAACGGCGACGGTGTCGCGCGCGCTGACCTTGCCGCACAAGGTCAAGGCGCGGACCCTGGAGCGGGTGCAGCAGGCGGCAAGTACGCTGGGTTATGTCGCGCACGGTGCTGCACGGGCGCTGGCGTCACGGCGCACGCACACCATCGGCGCGGTGGTGCCGACGCTCGACAATGCGATTTTCGCCAACACCATCCAGGCGCTGCAGCGCACGCTGGATGCCGCAGGTTATGTGCTGTTGCTGGCCAGCCACGAGTTCGATGCCGACATTGAGGCGCGGGTCACGCGCACGCTGATCGAGCGCGGTGTCGATGGTCTGGTGCTGCTCGGTACCACGCACCACCCTGATATCTATCGTATGCTCGAGTCGCACAATCTGCCGTATGTGCTGACTTGGGCCTTTGACGAAAGCGGCAACCATCCCTGCGTCGGTTTTGACAATCGTGCCGCCGGCCTGTGCATCGCCAACCATCTGCTTGATCTCGGCCATCGCCGTTTCGCGATGGTTTCGGGGATCACCGCGCACAACGAGCGGGCGCAGGAACGGCTTGCCGGCGTGCGTGAAGCGCTGGCCGCGCGCGGTATTGCGTTATCGCCCGGTCAGGTCGTCGAGAAGCCGTATACCCATACCGGTGGCCGCGAAGGTCTGCGTGTCGTGCTGAAGTCCGGTGATTCACCAACCGCGATCATCTGCGGCAACGACGTGCTGGCGATCGGTGCGATCGCCGAGTGTCATGCGCAGGGACTCAAGGTGCCCGATGATGTATCCATCACCGGCTTTGACGACATGGAAATGGCGTCGCTGATGACTCCGGCGCTGACGACCGTACGTTTCCCGACTGCGGAAATGGGTGTTTATGCCGCCAATCACCTGCTGGCACGGCTTGACGACAAGGCGGTTGAATTGCGCAACAAGCTGCCGACTGAGCTGATTGTGCGCAGCAGTACCGCTGCGCAAAAATCTTAGCAGAGCGTCAGGTTAGCGCTTTGCGCGCCTTGGCAATGGCAGCCTTGACCCGGGCCGGCGCGGTGCCGCCGATGTGGCTGCGGCTTTTCATCGAACCTTCCAGCGTCAGCGCCTCGAATACATCGGGGCCGATCAGCGGCGAAAACTGGCGCAGGTCTTCCAGCGACATGTCCGGAAGGTCGCAGTTGCGGGCTTCGGCCTGGCGCACGGTGAGCGCGACGACTTCATGAGCTTCGCGGAACGGCAGGCCTTTTTTGACCAGATAGTCGGCAAGGTCGGTTGCCGTGGCATAACCTTCGCGCGCGGCAGCGCGCATGCGGTCGGCGTTGACGGTGATGCCGCCAATCATGCCGGCGAACACCGCAAGGCTCATCATCAGCGTGTCGACGGTGTCGAGCAGCGGTTCCTTGTCTTCCTGGTTGTCCTTGTTGTATGCGAGCGGCTGGCCCTTCATCAGGGTCAGTAACGCCACCAGGTTGCCGTTGACGCGGCCGGTCTTGCCGCGCACCAGCTCGGCGACATCGGGATTTTTTTTCTGCGGCATGATCGACGAGCCGGTGCAATAACGGTCGGCGATGTCGATGAAGCTGAAACGCGGGTTCATCCACAGGATCAGTTCTTCACTGAACCGCGACAGGTGGGTCATGGTCAGCGCGCCGGCGGCGACGAATTCGATGGCGAAGTCGCGATCGGACACGGCATCCAGCGAGTTCTCGCAGACGCCGTCGAAACCGAGCTCCTTGGCAACCATCTGCCGATCGATCGGGAACGAGGTGCCGGCGAGCGCGGCTGCGCCCAGCGGCAGGCGGTTGACGCGTTTTCGGCAGTCGGCGAAACGCTGCGCATCGCGCGTCAGCATTTCGACGTAGGCCATCAGGTGATGCGCAAACGACACTGGCTGCGCCACCTGCAGGTGGGTGAAGCCCGGCATCACCGTTTCAGTATGGTTTTCGGCGAGGTCGAGCAACGCGCGCTGCAGCCCCTTGATCAGCGTCAACACGTGATCAATGGCGGCGCGCAGGTACAGCCGCACGTCGGTGGCGACCTGATCGTTGCGTGAGCGTCCGGTGTGCAGGCGCTTGCCGGCATCGCCGACCATGTCGGTGAGGCGGCGCTCGATGTTCAGGTGCACGTCTTCCAGATCCAGCGACCACGGGAAGGTGCCGTTGCGGATTTCGGTGCCGATGCTCGCCAGCCCTTTTTCGATGGCGTCCAGATCGGTGGCGGTGAGGATGCCGACAGTGCGCAGCATGCGCGCGTGGGCGATCGAGCCCTGGATGTCGAATTCGGCGAGACGTTGGTCGAAGCCGACGGATGCGGTGAAGCGTTTGACCAGATCGTCAACGGGTTCGCTGAAACGGCCAGACCACGGTTTGGTGGCGCTGGGTTTGGTGCTGCTAGCGGGGGATTTTTCTTTTGCTGACATGGTGTTGCGAACGGCCTGTGCGTGGGGCCTGCTAGAATGAAACTGCCATGGCGCTGAGTATAAATCATAACGCCCACACCGGTGCTCTCCCGGACTTCCGCAATCTCGGAATCCTGCTGCGCATATTGCTGATCGTCAACGGCGTGGTCCTGCTGGCTGCGCTGCTGCAGGTGCAGCAGCTGCGCGACTGGCCGCGCCAGATCACCGGCAATGCCGCCCTGGTCGAACCGTTGCTGATTCTCAGCCTGCTGGTGCTGGCGGCGCTGGGTCGCGTGCTGCGGCGGCTGCCTTATGCCGCGGGTACTGCGGTGGTTGTTGCCATTGAAGCGGCGCTGACGGCGGTGCTGCATTACGCCAGCCACTGGTTGCTGATCGTCGAGCCGGCTTCTTTGACACGCTGGGTGGTGGTGGTAGTGCTGGTCACGCTGATGCTGCTGGCGTATTTCGACCTGCGCGGACGCGCACTGTCGCCAGCACTGGCGGAGGCCCGGTTGCAGGCGCTGCAGGCGCGCATCCGTCCGCATTTCCTGTTCAACAGCATCAATGCCGTGCTGTCGCTGGTGCGGCAGGAACCGCGCCGTGCCGAAGCGGCGCTGGAGGACATGGCCGGCCTGTTTCGTGCGTTGATGGCCGACAATCGCGAACTGGTGCCGCTGGCCGATGAAATCGAACTGTGCCGGCAGTATCTGGATCTGGAGCAGTTAAGGCTCGGCGACCGACTGCAGATCGAATGGCATATCGACAAGATGCCGCGCGACGCGCTGGTGCCGCCGCTGGCATTGCAGCCGCTGCTGGAGAATGCCGTCTATCACGGCATCGAGCCGAGCGAGACGCCGGGCGTGGTCAGCATCAATATCTATGCGGTGCGTGACCGGCTGCATGTTGTGCTGCGCAATCCGTATAACGCCAGTGGTGCTCACCACGCAGGCAACAAGATGGCCGTGGGCAATATCCGCGAGCGACTGCAGTTGCATTTTGATGTCGCCGCCGAACTGACGACGCGGGTGGGTGACAACCTGTACGAGGTGCGCATCGCGATGCCTTACGTCAGGGCGGGGCGGTCGTGAGCGCCGCGCCGCTGCGGGTGCTGATTGTCGATGATGAGGCGCCGGCGCGCAGCCGCATGCGCGACCTGCTGTCCGACATCGACGGTACGCTGCCGGTGACGGTAGCAGGGGAGGCGGGCAATGGCCGCGAGGCCCTGAAAATCGCCGAAGCGGGCGGCATTGATGTGGCGTTGCTCGATGTAAGCATGCCCGGCATGGACGGCGTCGAGCTGGCGCAACATCTGCAACAGCTGCAGTCGCCACCCGCAGTGATATTCACCACGGCCTACGATGCCTATGCCATCCGCGCCTTCGAATTGCATGCAGTGGATTATCTGCTGAAGCCGATCCGTGCTGCACGTTTGCAGGAGGCACTGGCCCGTGCGCGAGGTGTTGTGCCAAAGGCGGAAACGTTGCGCGAACTGCAGCGCGCGCCGCGCGTCTGCCTCAGCGCCGCGGAGCGCGGCAAGTTGTACCTGATCCCGGTCGGGGACATCCTCTATCTGCGTGCCGAACTGAAATATGTGACTGTGCGCACTGCGGCACGTGAACACCTGATCGAGGAATCGCTGACCCATCTTGAACAGGAGTTCGCGGAGCGTTTTGTCCGGGTACATCGCAACTGCCTGGTCGCGCGCGCGGCGATTCGTGGTTTCGAACGCCTCGGCGGGGAGTCGGGCGAGGGACCGTGGCAGGTGCTGCTGGGCGGACTCGAGGAGCGCATCCCGGTGAGTCGTCGCCAGCAGCACATCGTGCGCGAACTGGCGCGCTGAGCGCACTCAGCGGCCGCGCATTCTGGTCAGACCGCTTTCAATCGCCTGCTCGATATAAAGCCGGTAGAAATCCTCGGTAAGCAGTCCGACCAGCGGTGAACCGACGGATTTGCCGTCGGCATCAAAAACGATCAGCGTTGGTACTTTCCGTACGTCATGCAGGCGTGCGAAGGCGCGATGCGTGGTGGCAGCGCCGGAAAAATCCCGCATTGATGTATTGCGGTCGACATCGACTTCGCGGATCAGCACGCGGTTGCGCCATAGCGGATCGGATTGCAGCGGCAGCAGATGATTGCGGCGGGCGACAGCGCAATAAGGGCAGGACTGCTGCATGAAGGCAACCAGAACGGGTATGCGTTTGTCACGTGCCTCCGCCGCTACCTGGGCGAGGTCATCGGCCTGCTGCAGTTGGCCCATCGCCGGTGCGGCGCCGAGCAGTGCGCATGTTACAATCAGAAACCAAAAGCGGCTTAAAATATTCAATATAATCAATATGATGCAGAGAATATGATGGTGGGTAATCCCCGGCGTGAAGCCGGTTCTATCGTGATCGCCACGCGGGAATCAGCGCTGGCGCTGTGGCAGGCGCGGCATGTGCAAGCCGAACTGCAGCGATTGTATCCGGGGCGGCCGGTCTCGATACTCGGCATGACCACCGAAGGAGACCGCAATCTCGGCACGTCACTCGCCAAAATCGGCGGCAAGGGATTGTTCGTCAAGGAACTGGAAGACGCGCTTGCGGACGGCCGCGCAGATCTCGCGGTGCATTCGATGAAGGATGTGCCGATGCATTTGCCGCCGGGATTTGCGCTGGCGGCGACGCTGGAGCGCGCCGATCCGCGCGATGCCTTGGTCTCTAACCGTTTTCACAATTTGGCTGAACTACCGGCGGGCACGTGCGTAGGTACTTCCAGCCTGCGTCGAGAATGCCAGTTGCGCGCGAATTTTCCGCAACTCGTGATTGAACCGTTGCGCGGCAACGTGCAGACGCGATTGCGCAAACTGGATGAAGGCCAGTACGGCGCGATCATTCTGGCTGCCGCCGGCCTGAAGCGCCTGGGCCTGGCCGAACGTATCGCCGCATTGCTGACGCCCGAAGAAAGTCTACCGGCCGTGGGCCAGGGGGCATTGGGCATCGAATGCCGCGAGGATCGCCGTGATGTGTTTGAACTGCTGGCGCCGCTGGTGCATCCGCCGACGCGGCAATGCGTGCTGGCGGAACGCGCGTTTTCGCGCGCGCTGGCCGGCAGCTGCAATGTGCCCCTGGCCGGCTTTGCCGAAATCGCCTGCGGGCAATTGCAACTGCGCGGACTGGTCGGCGCACCGGACGGTTCGCGGGTCATCCGCGGTGAGGTTTCAGGTGCACCTGACACGGCCGAGGCCATCGGACTGACACTGGCCGCCGAACTCAAGAGCCGGGGCGCCGCCGACATACTTGCGGCCCTTGCGCAACCGTCATGACGGCGCCGCCGCTGGAGGGTCGCGGTATCGTCGTGACCCGTCCGGCGCAGCAGTCGGAGCCGCTCGCCGAACGCATCAGCGCTGCCGGCGGCCATCCCATCCTGTTTCCGGTATTGGAAATCATCGATATCCCCGATCTGCAGCCGTTGATCGACGTCAGTGCCCGGCTGGAGGATTATCAGCTGGCGGTTTTTATCAGTCCCAATGCCGTGGTGCGCACCATGAGTCAGGTTCTGCCCCGGCGCAGTTGGCCCGCAAGATTGCGTGTCGCCGCCATCGGCAAAGGCAGCGTCCGGGAACTGGAGCGGTTCGGCGTTACCGGCGTGATTGCGCCGGAGCGTTATTTTGACAGTGAACATCTGCTGGAATTGCCCGAACTGCAAACGGTTGCCGGACAGCGCGTGGTCATTTTCCGCGGCGATGGCGGCCGCGAACTGCTCGGCGACACGCTGGCGGCGCGCGGCGCGCGGGTGGATTACGTCGAATGTTATCGCCGCGCCCGGCCGGATGCTGATGCGGCGCCGTTGCTGCAGGCATGGGCCGGTAATGCATTGCATGCCGTGACCATCACCAGCAGCGAAGGCATGCGCAATCTGTTTGCGATGATTGGCCGGTCCGGACAATCGCGGCTGCAGCAGACGCCGGTATTTGCGCCGCATCCGCGCATAGCCGCCGCGGCGCGCGAACTGGGCTGCGCCAATGTCATCGATACCGCGCCCGGTGATGACGGGCTGATGGATGCATTGCTCAGGCACTTTGCGCAGTCTTAGTGCCATGATGCGCATGTTATCCTCCAATTCATGAATGACAGTGAAATACGGCCGCTTGCCGAGCCCGTAATCGGCAGTGCCGCGACCGCAAATCCGGCGCCGGGATCGCGTGCCGGCGGCAGCAGTATTGCCGTGCTGGCTTTGGTGGTCACGCTGGCGGTGGCATTGTTCTCGGGCTATCAGTGGTACCAGGACCGCGGCGCCGACGATGCGTTGCGCCGCGAAATGGCGCGCCGGCTGGCCGAAATGGAAACCCAGAACAAGGAAGCTGCCGCTCGCGCCGCGCAAGCCTCGACCGCGCTGCGTGAGGCGGAGGTCAAGCTTGGCGTGCTGGAGGCCAAACAGGCCGAGTCGCAAAGCCAGCAGGTGGCGCTGGAGACGCTGTACCAGGAACTGTCGCGAAATCGCGATGACTGGGCGTTTGCCGATATCGAGCAGTCGGTATTGCTGGCCAGCCAGCAGTTGCAGATTGCGGCGAACGTGCGCGCCGCGCTGATCGGGCTGGAGGATGCGGAAGCCCGCCTGCAGCGCATGGACCAGCCGCGCTACGCGGCATTGCGCCGCGCGCTGGCACGGGATATTGAACGTCTGAAGGGGCTTCCGCTGGTCGATATTTATGGTTCGAGTGCGCGGCTGGATGATGTTATCGCCGCCGTTGACCGACTGCCGCTGGCGATGGACGCGCGGGCAAAACCTGACAAAGCTGCGCCAGCGGCGCCGGCCGCCGATGCGCCGGCCTGGGAGCGGGTGCTGGGTGAGATGTGGCGGGAACTGCGGCAACTGGTGCGTATTCAGCGCACTGGTGTTCAGGATGCGGCGTTACTCGCTCCAGATCAGGCTTTTTTCGTGCGTGAGAACCTCAAGCTGCGACTGGTCGGCGCCCGGGTGGCATTGCTGTCGCGCGATACCAAGAGTTATCAGGTCGATCTGCGCGCTGCGCTTGGCGTATTGGACCAGCATTTTGAAAAAGGCGACCCGGCGGTGACTGCGATGACCGGCACCTTGCGCAAACTGCAGGTGGCGCAGGTGCAGGTCGATATACCCGATCTCGCGGAAACGCTGGAAGCGTTGCGCAAGCTGCGTTTGCCGCGCGCCAAGACCTCGAATTGAGCGGAAGATGCGCTGGCTGATCTGGATGCTCGGGCTGGGAGCGCTGGCGACAGGCTTGACGCTGGTCGCCGACCTCAATCCCGGTTATGTGCTGATCGCCCTTCCCGGCCAGCGCATAGAGCTTTCCCTGAATTTCGCAATCGTACTGATCGTGTTCGGGTTTGTTGCCGGGTATTTGCTGTTGCGCCTGCTGGTCACCGCGGTGGCATTGCCGTCGCGGGTGGCGCGGTTCAGGGCGACGCGTCGTCGTGACGCGGCTTATCACACGATGATTGAAGCCTTGCGCGAATTTTTTTCCGGACGTTATGCACGCGCCGAAAAAACAGCGGTGCGTGCAGTCGAACTGGGCGGACCCGGAGACATCGGCGGCGTGGTGGCGGCGCAGGCAGCGCATGGACTGCGCGCGCAGGAACGGCGCGACGGTTATCTGGAGAAAATGCTGGCTGATCCAACCAAGCCGGATGTCATGACGGCTGTCAGCAAAGCGCAGATGCTGCTCGACGACCGGCGTCCGGACGAGGCGCTGGCAGCGCTGGCGCTGCTGCCGGTCAAACATACCGCCGCGCTGCGCCTCGAACTGCGCGCACGTCAGCGCATCGGGCAATGGGAAATGGCGCCTGCGCTGATCGATCAACTCGAAAAGCGCGGCGTGTTCAGCGTCGAGCAGGCTGATGCAGAACGCCGCTACGCGTGGCGGCAATTGCTTGAACGCCGATCCGGTGACGCCGCCGGGTTGAAAGAACTCTGGAAACGCCTGCCGGAACGTTATCGGCGCGAGACGTCGGTTGCCGCCGCCGCTGCGGCGTCATTTCATGCCATGGGACTCGCAGACGAGGCCATCGCAATCCTTGAAAGCAGCCTGGACGCTGATTGGGACAGTGGACTGGCAACTCTTTACGGTGAATGCAGTTCTACCAATGTTTTGCGGCAGATCGAGCGTGCCGTGCGCTGGCTGCGTGACCACCGCAAGGATGGCGCGCTTCTGCTGGCGCTGGGCCGTTTGTGCGCGCAGCAGCAGCTGTGGGGCAAGGCGCAGAGTTATTTCGAGGCGAGTGTTGCTGTGGAGCCGACTTATTCGGCTCATCTTGAACTGGCGCAACTGCATGACCGGCTGGAACGCACCGATGACGCACGCAAACATTATCGCGCCAGTCTTGAGCTCGCGGTGACCCAGCTCAAGCGTGCCGGCGGCGGACGCCGGCGCCTGCTGGTCTGAGCGTCAGCTTTCTGGGGATGCCGCCGGCGTGAATGCGTCGGCGTAAAACGCAGCCTCGGGCAGGCCGCAGCGTGCGCTGAAATCACGGCGTGCCGCTTCGATCATCGCCGGCGCGCCGCAGGCATAAACCTCATGTCCGGAGAGATCGGGAATATCGTCCATCACGGCGTGATGCACCAGGCCGCGCCGGCCGTTCCAGCGGTCATCAGCTGCAACGTCGGACAATACCGGCACGTAAGTGACACCATGCTCGCGCTGCCACTGTTGCGGAAGATCGTTCAGATAAAGATCGGCTGGCCGGCGCGCGCCGCGGTACAGAACCATCGGCCGTTTGAGTTTGTTGTGAATGGCATGTTCAACGATCGCCTTGATCGGCGCGAAACCGGTGCCGCCCGCGACCAGCACCACCGGTTTGCTGCTGTCCTCGCGCAGATAGAAGCTGCCCAGCGGGCCTTCAAAGCGCAGGATGTCCTTTTCCTTCATCTGCGTGAACACGTGAGTGCTGAACGGGCCGCCGTAATTGCGCAGGTGTAGTTCCAGCATGCCGTCATCGTGCGGCGGATTGGCCATCGACAGGCTGCGCCGCGTGCCGTCCTTGAGCAGGATGTCGATGTACTGTCCGGCGAGGAATTGCAGGCGCTCGGCGGCGGGCAGCTTCAGGCGGATGCGCATTACGTCGGGAGCGACCCGCTCCAGCATCTGTACGCGGCAGGGCAGCGTCTTGACCATGATGTCTTTGACTGCGCCGATTTCGCGACATTCGATCAGCAGATCCGATTGCGGTCGCGCCTGGCAGAACAGGGCGCCGCCGCGCTGGCGCTCAGCTCCCGGCAGCACGCTGTCCTGGGAATTGCCGTGATCGACCGTGCCTTCGATGACCTTGCCCTTGCACGAACCGCAGGCGCCGTTGCGGCAGCCGTAGGGCAGCATATAGCCCTCGCGCAGCGCGGCTTCGAGTATGGTTTCGCCTTCCTGCGCCTGGAATACATGGCCGCTGGGACGGATGGTGATCTGCCGGGACATGAGGGGATTTCCAGGGGTCAGTGCGGGGTGACTGCGCTAGAATAAGACAATATATGAAACGCCTGCTGATCATCGGTTGCGGCGACGTCGGACTGCGCGTCGCGATGCTGCTGCGCTCGCGTCACCGCATTTATGCGTTGACCCGCGATGCGGAGCGCTGCGCCGCGTTACGCAATCACGGTCTGACGCCATTGACCGGTGATCTCGACCGGCCGGCAACGCTGGCGGGACTGGCGGGGCTGGCGCATGACGTGATCCATCTTGCGCCGCCGCCGACCGCTGGCACTACCGACACCCGCACCGCACACCTGATCGCTGCGCTCGGGCGGGGGCGCAGTCTACCACAGCACTTTGTCTATATAAGCACCAGCGGCGTCTATGGCGACTGCAGTGGCGACCTGACGCACGAGACGCGTCCGTTGCGGCCCGGGACGGATCGCGCATGGCGCCGTGCCGATGCGGAGCAGCGCCTGCGGGAGTGGGGTGCGCGCTCTGGCGTGTGTGTCAGCATCCTGCGAGTGCCGGGGATTTATGCAGCGGACCGGTTGCCGGTCGCGCGCATCGAACGCGGCACGCCGGCACTGCTGCCGCAGGATGATTCCTATGTTAACCATGTGCATGCCGATGACCTGGCGCGCATGGTGGTTGCCGCATTGCATCGCGGGCAGGCGAACCGCAGCTACAACGCCAGCGACGATGCGCCGCAGAAAATGGGTGATTATTTCGACCTCGTTGCCGACCGCTTCAGTCTGCCGCGCCCGCCGCGTGTACCCCGTGCCGAAGCCCGTGCCGTGCTGCCGGCAATGCTCTATTCGTTCATGAGCGAATCGCGCCGACTGACCAATGATCGCGTCAAACAGGAATTGCGGATCAGGCTTCGTTATCCGACGGTGCGTGAAGGCATTGCGGCTGCGGTTGCGATGCCGGAGCAGCGACATGTCCGCTGATGCAGCCGACGTGCTGCTGGTGATTTCCAGCCTGCCGGACGAGTCCTCAGCAAGGCAGCTGGCGCGGCATCTGGTCGAATCCGGGTTGGCGGCCTGCGTCAATGTACTGGCGCCATGCGCCTCAACCTATCGCTGGCGCGGGGCGGTCGAGGAAGCCACCGAGGTGCCGGTGCTGATCAAAACCACCGCGCAGCGATACGCCGAACTGGAAGCCGCCATCCGCGCTCGCCATCCGTATGAACTCCCGGAGATCGTGGCGGTCCCACTGGCGCGCAGTTTGCCGGCGTACCTCGACTGGGTGGTTGCCGAGACTGCTCCCGCGTAATTCGTTCCTCCGCCACTTTGACCCGGATCCAAACATGATTTTTCGCTGGTTGTTATTGGTGTTGCTGATGTGCAGCGGTTTTGCGCAGGCCGCGGAACCCGAACTTCTCGAACCGGAGAAAGCGTTCGCCTTCAGCGCCCGCGTGGTTGCGCCCGATGCGATCGAGGTGCGCTACGTGATCGCCAAGGGTTATTACCTGTACCGCGACAAGTTCCGCTTTACGCTGGAGCCCGCTGCAGCAGCAGCGGGCGCGCCGCGACTGCCACCGGGCATCATCAAGAAGGACGAGTTCTTCGGCGAAGTGGCGGTGTATCGCGACGAAGTGCGCATTGCGCTGCCGGTTACCGCGGGCGGCCAGGACGGACGGGTGGTGCTGATCGCGGTATCGCAGGGTTGCGCCGACGTCGGGGTTTGTTATGTGCCGGTGGAGCAGAAGACGGAGTTACGGCTGGCCGGGGCTGGCAGCGTACCTGCGGGGGGGGCGAGCGTGTTGGGCGAGGACGCATTGATTGCCGAATTGTTCCGCGGTGAAACCTGGTTGCTGATTGCGAGTTTTTTCGGTTTCGGTTTGCTGTTGTCGTTTACCCCCTGTGTGCTGCCCATGGTGCCCATCCTGTCCGGCATCATTGTCGGCCGCGGCCATCAGCTGACGCGCATGCACGCTTTGCTGCTGTCCGGGGCTTATGTTCTGGGCATGGCGATTACCTATGCACTGGCCGGGGTTGCCGCAGGTCTGTCCGGGGCGCTGCTGTCCGCGGCGTTGCAGAATCCCTGGGTGCTCGGCGGTTTTGCGCTGGTCTTTGTCGTGCTGGCGCTGTCGATGTTCGGGTTTTACGAACTGCAGTTGCCCAGTGCGCTGCAGACGAAGCTGGCTGGAGCCAGCGGACAACTGCATGGCGGACATTTTTTCGGCGTGTTTGTGATGGGTATGCTGTCGGCGCTGATTGTCGGACCTTGCGTCGCGGCGCCGCTGGCCGGTGCGCTGCTCTATATCTCGCAAAGCGGTGACGCGGTGCTCGGCGGCAGTGCGCTGTTCGCGATGGCGCTGGGCATGGGTGTGCCACTGCTGGCGGTCGGCGCTTCAGCCGGCGCGCTGGTGCCCAAGGCCGGAGCGTGGATGGAAAGCGTCAAACGGTTTTTCGGCGTGCTGCTGCTGGCGGTTGCCATTTATCTGGTGTCGCCGGTGATCCCCATGGCGATGCAGATGCTGGCCTGGGCGGCGTTGCTGATCCTGACCGGGGTGTATCTACGCGCCATCGATCCCCTGCCGCAGGGCGCGCACGGATTCGCGCGGGTCAGCAAGGGCGTGGGCATCATCGCGCTGGTGGCGGGCATGGCTTATGTCGTCGGCGCGCTGTCCGGCAGCCGCGATGTGCTGCAGCCGCTGTCCGGATTGCGAGGGGCTGCGGCCGGCGCTCCGGCCGCAGGTCCGACCGTCGCGTTTCAGCGTGTCGGCAGCGTTGCGGAACTGGATGCCGCGGTTGCCGCCGCCCAAGGCAAGACGGTCATGCTTGATTTCTATGCCGACTGGTGCGTCAGTTGCAAGGAAATGGAGCGCTACACTTTTACCGACCCGGCCGTGCAGTCGCGGTTGGCTGGCATGATCAAGCTGCAGGCGGACGTGACCGCCGGCAGTGCAGACCATCAGGCGCTGCTCAAGCGATTCCGCCTGTTCGGCCCCCCCGGCATTGTCTTTTTTGACCCGGTCGGACGTGAAATCCAGGGCTTGCGGGTAATCGGTTTCCAATCGGCTGACAAATTTTCAACGGTGCTGGATCAGGCACTGGGCGTCCGGTGACGCCGCTGCGACGGACCCTGCTGCTGGCTGGCGTCGGCGGACTGGCGGCTGTGGCTGGTTATGTGGCGCATCTCGCGCGAATCAGCGACTTGGGTGGCAGTGCCGTGCCAGATCTTGGCGAAAAGATTCTGGGCAGCCGATTGCTGGGTCTGGACGGCGTCGCCCTCGACTTGACGGCGTTCCGGGGCCGCATTCTGGTGGTGAATTATTGGGCAACCTGGTGTGCGCCGTGCCGGGAGGAGATCCCGATGTTTGTGCGAATCCAGCGGGAATATGCCGCTAAAAATGTTCAATTCATAGGTATTGCCATCGATCAGATTGCTAAAGTTCGCGAATTCGCCAAAGAGTTTCAGGTTAATTACCCATTGCTGATCGGAGCGATGGACAGTATGGCGCTGTCCCGTGAGGCGGGTAACAAAGCTGGGGTTTTGCCCTATACCCTGATCATCAATCCGCTTGGCCAGATTGCCGCCAAGCTGGTGGGCGGCATTTCCGAAGCGCGTATGCGCAGTACGTTGCAGCCCTTGCTTTAATCGGGGCGTAAAATCCCGGTTTTAGGGGTAAAACAATGGCGTCGGATGACTTTTAGCATGACCTTCATCGGCTAAATAGCATCTAAAACCCGTCTTTTGTTCCTAATTGTTCGCTTTCCGCAAAGGCAGCCCTTTTGCGGCCATTCCGGCAGCACTGTAAAAATGGATGATGGTGAATGGCGGTGACTGGAGCAACGTATTGGTCCGGCCTCGACAACAGGGCAAGACAGTAAAATCCTTTAAGTCCGCTTATCTCACGGGATTTTATGGACAAATTCATGTAATTTAAGGCAAAATCAGCAAACTGGATTTTGCGACCCAGACGGGGGCGGTGCAGGATGCAACGCCGTGGAATGTCTGGCCATTATAAGCGGGAAAATCATGAGTTATCCCAAACAACTGTTGTTGCTCAACGGCCCGAATCTGAATCTGCTGGGCACGCGTGAACCCGGCATCTATGGGGCAA
>CAIZLW010000230.1 GCA_903933915.1 uncultured beta proteobacterium
ATCAGCCAAGGCAGACACGGCGCCTGAAACCAGCCCATCAGCACGCGCGCCGGATGTGGTGAAAACCGAGCCGCCGGCCAAAGCCAGCGCTCCACCGGTTCAGGCTCCCGCCAAAACGGTGACGCCAAGCCCGGGCGTGCCCGGCCGCAGCAACGTCGGCTATGCGCTTATGGACGATGAAATCGTACAGATCGATATCGACAGCCGCGGTGACAAGCCGCGCACCACGGTGCAGCCGGCTTCTGATAAAGCCTCGCCGCCGTTGCCGAACATCAAGCCGACACTGAATCCAACGCCGGCCCAATCCAAAGCCCTGCCCAAAAAGGGCAAGACGGTCAATGACGTGCTCGGCGCTTCCGCCCGCAAGCTGGTCATTGCTATCGATGCCGGACACGGGGGCAAGGATCCGGGCGCTCTTGGACCGAACGGCACCCGCGAAAAAGACATCACGCTGCGCGTGGCCAAGGAACTGGCGGCGGCCATCAATGCCGATCCGGGCATGCGCGCCGTCCTGATCCGGGATGACGATACCTTCGTGCAATTGCAGGATCGTTATCAGCGCGCTCGCCGTGCCCAGGCCGACCTTTTCGTTTCCATCCATGCCGATGCCGCACTGAATAACGCCGCCAGCGGCTCATCGGTGTTCGTACTGTCGACCAAGGGCGCTTCTTCCCAGGCGGCGCGTTGGCTGGCCGATAAGGAAAATGCCGCCGATCTGGTCGGCGGCGTCAGTCTTGATGACAAAGACCGCAACCTGTCCGCCGTGCTTCTCGATCTTTCGCAGAGCGCCACCATGCGCATGAGCGAAGATGCGGCCGCCAATGTCCTGCGTTCGCTCAAGGAGCTTGGCAAAGCCCACAAAAAAGAAGTCGAGCACGCCAACTTCGTGGTTCTGCGTTCGCCGGATGTGCCCTCGATGCTGGTGGAAACCGGATTCATCACCAATCCCGAAGAAGAGCGCAAACTGTCCGACCCCCAGCACCGCAAGCGCTTGGCCTTCGCCATTGCCCAGGGCGTTCGCGCCTTTTTCATCGAGCAACCGCTGCCGGGCACCTATTACGCGCGCAAGAGCAGCAATCCGGGCGAGGGTGTCGCCGCCGCAGGCTCCGGAATCATCCCCTGAGGACACTGCCGGACGGCCTTGCATTCGGTACAATGAACGGCCATGCGGATCCAGAAACTCCCCGACGTCCTGATCAACCAAATTGCCGCCGGCGAGGTGGTCGAACGCCCGTTCTCAGTGGTCAAGGAGTTGGTCGAAAACGCACTCGATGCCGGTTCGACCCGGGTCGACATCGATCTCGAGGAGGGCGGCATCCGCCTGATCCGCATCCGTGATGATGGCGACGGCATCGGTCCGGAGGATCTGCCCCTTGCCGTGCAACGACATGCCACCAGCAAAATCGCCAGCCTGGATGACCTTGAGCAGGTCGCGACTCTGGGTTTCCGGGGCGAGGCCTTGCCCTCCATCGCCTCGGTTTCGCGTTTCAGCATCCGTTCCCGCAGGGCTGACGGGGAACACGGCGCGATGCTGGCGATCGAGGGCGGCAAACTGGGCGAAGTCCGGCCTGAAGCCCATCCCGTCGGCAGCACGATTGAGGTGCGCGATCTGTTCTACAACGTGCCGGCCCGCCGCAAATTCCTGAAGACCGAGCGTACCGAGCTCAATCACATCGATGAGTGGCTCGGCGCGCTGGCCTTGGCCAAACCACAGGTCGAATTGCGCATCCGACATAATGGCAAGGCCTTCA
>CAIZLW010000231.1 GCA_903933915.1 uncultured beta proteobacterium
ATCTGACCCACCCAACAGTTAATCAAAATTGCACTTCAAACTTGAATCCGCCATAGATAGCACCAAGAAAAATCTGACTTTATCTTACAGCCAAAAACTGCATTGATGTCAGTGATTGCAGCGGTTCTGCGTGAGCCATGGATTCTGATGGTGCTGCAGCGACGACGGGTCCTGCGAACGCGATGTTATGATCACTGCGCAATCAGTATTTTCTGCAAAATACAATCGGTCGGGACAGGGTTCAGCATGAACTCCGGTAACCGCCATTTGCTGTGGTCATGAGCCTCAATACTTCCGACGACGAATCTCAGCGTTATCCGTACTGGCGCCGCAACCGGTACGTGATGCCGCTGTCCAATCTGATCTGTGGACTGGGTTTCAATCTGGTGTGGCCTTTCGTGCCGCTGATGGTGCGCGGGCTCGGTGTGCGCGAGAACCTCGAAACCTGGGTCGGTTACATGCTGATGGTGTTCTACCTGGTCAGCTTTACGGTGAGCCCGATCTGGGGCGGCATTGCCGACCATTTTGGCCGAAAGTTGATGGTGCTGCGAGCGATGCTCGGCATCGGCGTTGCAATGCTGCTGATGCCGTTCGCCGATACGCCGCTGACTTTTGCGGCGCTGCTGATGCTGATCGCTGTGTTCAACGGCTTCACGCCGGCCGGCGTTTCGCTACTGGTCGCCAACACGCCGCCCAAACGCATCGGTAGTGTGGTGGCGATGGCCCAGACCGGGGGGTTGGTCGGCCAGGCGCTGGGCCCGGCAATCGGCGCGATGCTGGTCGCGCTGTTCGAGCATCAGCACCACGTTTTTTGGATCAGCGCGGCGCTGATGCTGGCCGGCGGTGCCTTGGTCGCGTTTTTTGCCGGAGAGGTCAAGCAGTTGGCGGGAGGGCCATGGCGCATGCGTTGGATCAGCGGGCTGCGTGACCTGCTGCACGTGCCGCGGATCGGTCTGCTCTACCTGCTGGGTTTCCTGTTCATGATCATGTGGTACGGCGGCGTGACGGTGATCACCGTATTTATGCTGAAGATCCTGGAAGTGCGGGGCGCTGACGCTGCGCAGGAGGCTTACTGGGTCGGCGCTGCGGCGATGGCGATGGCGGTCGGCACCGTAATCGCGCTGCCATTCTGGGGGCGGGTGCTCGATCGCATCGGACCGCAGCGGGTTCTGGTATTTGCGTCAGTGGCGACCATAGTTACCCATCTTCCGCTGTTGGTGATCGATGCGCCGTTGCAGGTGGTCATCACCCGCGCGGCCTTCGGTCTGAGCGCGGCGGCGATGCCGACGGCGCTAGTGCAACTGATCCGCATCCATGCGCCCGTCGGCATGGACGCGCGGGCGATTTCCTACTCCACGGCGTTTCAGTTTTTTGCGATGGGGATTGCGCCTTTTTCAGCAGGGCTGATCGGCCCGGCGCTGGGTCTGCGTGTCTATTTCGCGCTGACCATCCTCATGATGGCCGGCGGACTCTGGCTGTGGATGCGGCGGGCAGGGCGCTGAGCGCTCAGTTTGCCTTCAGATTCGCTGCACGGATCACCTTGCCCCATTTCGCAGATTCGCTGCGGATGTAATTGGTGAATTCGTCGGGCGTTGAAGGTGCGGATTCAATGCCCTGTGCCGCGAGCTGGTCGCGAATGCTGCTGTTGTTGAGCACCGCCGTCAGATCCTTCTGCAGCCGGTCGATTACCGTCTTCGGCGTTCCGGCTGGCGCCACCATGCCGTACCAGTTGCTCGCTTCGTAACCTTTTAGTAACGCGGTTTCAGCCACCGTCGGCACATCGGGCAGGGCGGGCGAGCGTTTGGCGCCAGTCACTGCCAGCGCCACCACACGTCCGGACTTCACCGGCGGCACGCCGGTTGAAATTACCGAGACAAATACCGGCAGCTGGCCGCCGAGCAGGTCGGTGAGGGCCGGGCCGCCGCCTTTATACGGGATGTGCACCATGTCGACTTTGGCCATGCTCTTGAACAGTTCGCCGGCGAGATGGCCGGGGCTGCCGAGGCCTGATGACGCATAGTTCAGCGCGCCCGGTTTCTGTTTCGCCAGCGCGATCAGGTCGGGAATGGATTTTGCGGCGACCGTGGGATGCACGATGAACATGTTCTGTAACTGCACCGCCATCGAGATGGTGGCGAAATCCTTCAGCGGGTCATACGGTACTTTGGTGATGGCCGGGCTGATCACCAGCGCGCCGAGCGTGCCGAGGTGCAGGCTGTAACCGTCGGGCGTGGCGTTGGCGGCGAGTTCGGCGCCGATGGTGCCGTTGGCGCCGGCGCGGTTGTCGATCACCACCTGCTGTTTCAGCGCGTCGCCGAGTTTGGGGGCGAGGATGCGCGCGACCAGATCGGTGGCGCCGCCCGGCGGGAAGCCGACGATGATGCGCACCGGGCGGGTCGGGTAGTCCTCCGCGATGGCCGTGCCGGCTGCAAAAGCGAGCAGGGTGCCACAGGCGACTGCGCACAGAGTCCGTGTTTTCGGGGGCTGCATCATCAAGCGCTCCTCAGGTGGTATTGTTCCGGCCTGCTTGCTTCCGCGGCAGGCCTGTCGGGGATTATACGAGCGCCCCGCGGCGGCTGCACGGGGCCGCAGGATGTGACTGTCCAATGTGACTGTCCAAAACGCATGAGGTCGGGATTGCAATGGCTCAAAAAGAAGAAAATATGCTGCGCCTGCACACGCTGCTGGGCGATTACGCCAATACGCAGGGATTGAAGTCGGGCGCTGTTGCCTCGGCGCGACTGGTGTTTGATTTTGACGACGTCAAACTGCCGCAGACCGCGTTCAAAAAGGTGGTACGCGGTGAATACGACGTTGCCGAACTGGCGATCGTCACCTACCTGCAGGCGCTGGCCCACGGCAAGCCGGTTCTGCTGCTACCGACCGTGGTGATGGCCTTCCCGTCGCACCCCTGTCTGGCCTACAACAGTTCGCGCGGCGTTCTGCGGCCTTCCGAGCTCGCCGGTAAACGCATCGGCATCCGCGCGCATTCGGTGACTACGGTGACCTGGGTGCGCGGCATCCTGCAAAACGATTACGGCGTCGACCTTGACCGCATCCACTGGATGACGTTTGAAGACCCGCATGTGCCGGAATGCGTCGAGCCACCCAATGTCACTCGCGCACCAGTGGGCAAGACGCTCACCGGCATGCTGCGCGCCGGTGAACTCGATGCCGGCGTGGTGATGGTGTCGGATCAGCAGGACGGGTTGCTAAAGCCGGTGATTCCCGAACCCGGGATGGCATTGCACCGCTGGCGTGTCGAGACCCAGGCCCGTCCGTTGAATCACGTGGTGGTGGTGCATCGTGATCTTGCAAGGTCAGAGCCGTGGGTGGGCGAGGAAGTCGTGCGCCTGCTGCAGGCCAGCGCAGCGGCTGTTCCCGACATGCCGGGCGCGGACTCCATACAGTCGGGCATCGAGGGGATGCGCCCCAGTCTCGACCTGATCATCCACTATGCGTACCAGCAGGGTTTGATCCCCAGACGTTTTGCCGTGGACGAGTTGTTCAATATGTGAACAAGCTGTCGTTCAGGGGGGCAGGGAAGGCGGTCGCACGGGTATAATCCGTGCACGTTTTTGACAGTCGAAAGCCCTCACATGCTGGATACAAACAAAACCTGGGACCTGCTGGTGGTCGGCGGCGGCAACGCGGCGCTGTGCGCGGCGTTGATGGCGCGCGAAGCCGGCTGCAGCGTGCTGCTGCTCGAAGGCGCCCCCAAGGATTTCCGCGGCGGCAACAGCCGCCACACCCGCAATCTGCGCTGCATGCACGAAGAGCCGCAGGACATCCTCACCGGCTTATACCCGGAAGAGGAATACTGGCAGGATCTGCTGAAAGTCACCGGTGGCCTGACCACCGAAAAACTGGCGCGCATCGTTTTTGACGACACGTCGAAATGCCGGCCGTGGATGGTCAAGCACGGCGTGCGTTTTCAGCCGCCGCTGGGCGGCACGCTGCACCTGTCGCGCACCAATGCGTTTTTCCTCGGCGGCGGCAAGGCGCTGATGAACGCCTATTACCACTCGGCGGAACAGCTCGGCATTTCGATCCACTACGAAGCCAAGGTCACCGACCTCGAAATCGACGGCGACCAGTTCAAGTCGGCGACGTTTACATATCAGGGCACCACGCACCAGGTGCGCGCCAAGGCCGTGGTCATTGCCTGCGGTGGTTTCCAGGCCAATCTCGAATGGCTGGAAGAAGCCTGGGGTCCCGCAGCCAAAAACTTTCTCGTGCGCGGCACGCCGTACAACCGCGGCGATATCCTCAAGGTGCTGCTGGCCAAGGGTGCGAAGCAGATCAGCGATCCGCTGCAGGGCCACTGCGTGGCGATTGACGCGCGCTCGCCGAAATACGACGGCGGCATCATTACCCGCGTTGATGCGGTGTCGCTGGGCATTGTGGTCAACAAGAATGCGCAGCGCTTCTATGACGAGGGTGAGGATTTCTGGCCCAAGCGTTACGCGATCTGGGGCCGCCTCGTTGCGGGGCAGCCCGACCAGATCGGTTATTCGATCGTCGACGCCAAGGCCATGGGCAAGTTCATGCCGCCGGTGTATCCGCCGATTCGCGCCAACACGCTGCGCGAACTGGCGACCAAGCTTGAAATCAATCCGGATGCGTTGGAAAAGACCGTGGCCGAATTCAATGCCGCGGTGCGTCCCGGCACTTTCGATCACACCATCCAGGACGACTGCGTCACCGAAGGCCTGACGCCGCCGAAGACACACTGGGCGCTGAAACTCGATACCGCGCCGTACTTCGGCTATCCGCTACGGCCGGGCATCACCTTCACTTATCTCGGGGTCACCGTCGACGACAAGGCGCGGATGATCCTGCAGGACGACAAGCCCTGCAAAAACGTATTCGCAGCAGGGGAAATCATGGCTGGCAATGTATTGGGCAAGGGGTACCTGGCGGGCATCGGCATGTCCATCGGCACCACGTTCGGACGCATCGCGGGCGAGGAGGCGGCAAAACATGTTCGCGGCTGAAGACAAACCGATGTCCCTCGAGGAACTGATCGAGGATGCGCAGCGCGTGCTTCGCGTCTGCAACGCCTGCCGTTACTGCGAAGGCTACTGCTCGGTATTTCCGGCACTGGCGCGCCGTCTCGAATTCACCGAGAACGACGTGCTGTACCTGGGCAACCTGTGCCACAACTGCGGCTCCTGTCTGTATGCCTGCCAGTTCGCGCCGCCGCATGAATTCCAGGTCAACTTCCCGCGCCTGATGGCGAAAGCGCGCGGCGAGACCTATCGCCGCTACGCGTGGCCCGGTTTTCTCGGCAAACTTTATGACAACAACGCCGTGGCGGTCAGCCTGATCAGTGCCTTCAGTATTGCGCTGCTGTTCTGGCTGGCGGGTGCGCTGAACAATCCGGAACGCTTTTTTGCCGCGCACAGCGACGCGCAGGGTTCGTTTTATGCGCTGATGCCGCACAACCTGATGGTGTCGGTGTTCGGCACGGTGTCGGTGTTCGTTGCGTTTGCGCTGCTGATGGGCTTCATCCGTTTCTGGCCGTACATGGGCGAGGAATTGGCGGATTTCTTCAAGGCCGGACCGCTGGCCGAAGGCGTGCATGACGCGCTGACGCTGAAGAATCTGGGCGGCGGCGTTGAAAACGAAGGCTGCACTTACCCGACGGAACAGAAGTCGCTGGCACGCCGGACTTACCACCACTTCACCTTCTACGGCTTTCTGCTGTGTTTTGCGGCCACCAGCGTGGCAACGCTGTATCACTATGTGCTGAAAATGCCGGCGCCGTATGCGGTGACCAGCATTCCGGTGCTGCTCGGCATCGTCGGCGGCATCGGCCTGCTGATCGGACCGGCGGGACTGCTGTATCTGAAGTCACAGCGCGATCCGGAACTGGTCGCCAAGGACCAGACCGGCATGGACGCGGGTTTTCTCGTGCTGCTGTTCATGATCAGCCTGACCGGTCTCGGCTTGCTGATCTGGCGCGAAAGCGGTTGGATGGGCACCTGGCTGGCCGTTCACCTGGGCTTTGTGCTGGCGCTGTTCCTGACCATGCCCTACGGCAAGTTCGTGCACGGCCTCTACCGGCTGACCGCACTGGTGCGTTATCACCTCGAGCGGCGGCGCCCGGTACCGGGTATTTCTGCGGAATAAAGTTATTTAAAACAAATAGTTAAATACACCGGGGCCGCTATCGCGGCCCTTGTGTTTTCCACGACCGACCCACCAGCTGGAGGCGCCCTTGAAAGTCACCATCCTCGATGATTATTTCGATACCGTTCGCACGCTGAACTGCTTTGCGAAACTGAAGGACCACGACGTCAAGATCTGGAACGATCATGCGCAGGACACCGACACGCTGGCTGAGCGCCTGTGCGACACCGAAGCGCTGGTGCTGATCCGCGAACGTACCAAGATCCGCACGCCGCTGCTGGAGCGGCTACCGAAGCTCAAGCTGATCAGCCAGCGCAGTGTGTTCCCGCATATCGATGCCGATACCTGCACCAAACTCGGCGTAATCATTTCTTCGAGCCAGCATCCGGAGTTGCCGTCTTATGCGACCGCCGAACTGACCTGGGCGCTGGTGCTCGCGGCGATGCGCAAGATTCCGCAGCAGATGGCGTCGCTGAAAGCGGGGCAGTGGCAGTGCGGCGTCGGCAGCACGGTGCGCGGCAAGACGCTGGGTATTTACGGCTACGGCCGCATCGGCGCCGTTGTCGCCGGCTATGGCAAGGCTTTCGGCATGAACGTGCTGGTGTGGGGGCGCGAGAAAACGCTGGAACGTGCTCGCCAGGATGGCTATGCAGTGGCATCAAGCAAGAATGAATTTTTCGAACGCAGCGATGTGCTGTCGCTGCATATGCGACTGGTCGATGCCACGCGCGGTATCGTTACTGCGGCTGACCTCGCAAGAATGAAGCCGACTGCGGTGCTGGTGAATACCAGTCGTGCACAACTGGTCGAGGCCGGTGCGCTGGTGCCGGCATTGAAAGCCGGCCGTCCCGGCCTGGCGGGGCTCGATGTATTTGAAGACGAGCCGATGCGCGACACGTCCCATCCACTGCTGGCCCTGGACAACGTCGTGCTGACGCCGCATATCGGCTACGTGACCCTCGAAGGGCTCGAAACGCAGTTCGTTGACATCTTCGATCAGATCAATGCCTATGCGTCAGGCAACCCGATCAATGTCGTCAATCCCGATGTACTCGGTTCTGCGAAGCTGCGGCGTTAACGCAGCAGCAGATTGACCAGGCCGGCAACGCTGGCCTGGGTTTCCAGCGTGCGCAGCGCTGCAATGGCGCTGCCGGTATTCCCGGCACTCGTGCCGGCCTGCGCCGCGCAGTCGCGGAACTTGTGCTCGAGATCATCCCAAGTCAATTCGCGCGACGGATGGCCGGGCGGACGTGGGATGCGGATGGTGTCGCGCACACCGTTGCGCAATTCGACATCGACTTCGACAAAACCGCGGCTGCCCGAGCTTCGGGTGTCGAACAGCGGATCATCGCCGCGGCAGGCCGAATCTTCAAAGGCGCGTACGCGTTTCATCATGTCCTGAATCGCCGGACGGTTGACCGCCTCGTCGGTAAAACTGAACAGCGAATACTGTCCGTCAAGGATGCCGGCAGCGATGGAATACTGCAGACTGAACTTGGCCTCCAGGCCGGTTTTCGGCTGCTCATAGGTCAATACCTGCATGCCGCCCTGCGGCATCCTACAGTCGGCACGAACGACATCCGCCGCGGTGAAGCCGTGTTTGTCGCGGAGCGTCAGGATGCCGTCCATGCCGCGGTGCGAGGCGTAGCAGCAGGGAAATTTCTTCAGCGCGATGCCCGGATCGGTAATCACCCAGGGCTTGCCAAGTCCGGCAAGGGTGTTGGCGATATTGGATTCGCTGACGCCATAGGCCGCGAAAAAGCCGGACTTGGCTTCCAGAATGTCGGGTGCTGCAGTAAAGCCGCTCATTGCCAGACGCACCGCGGCGATGGCGCTGCGCGCCGCCCAGCCGGTATGCAACGGCTTGGTCATGGTGCCGAAATTGCGCCGCAGACCGCTGGCCATCGAGCCGGCGATGCCGAAGGCGGTCTGGATGACACCGGGTTGCAGGCGCCAGGCCTTGGCTAGAGCCGCGACGCCACAGAAAATGCCCAGCGTGCCAGTGCCGTGAAAGCCGCGGTGATAGTGACCGGTGGTGATGCCGAGGCCGATCTTGCCGCCGACTTCGACGCCGATGACATGCGCTTCAATCAGGGCCTTGCCGCTCAGCGGCTGGCGTTTCAGGTCAGCCAGCAGCACGGCGATGATCACTGCACTCGGGTGCGCCGGCATCATCGACAGCACATCATCAAAATCCAGCGCATGGCCGAAGGTGCCGTTGATCAGCGCCGCCATTTCAGCGCTGCCGCGTTCTGCCGTGCCGATGATCGGACTGTCGCCGGATTCACCGCTCAGCTTGAGGTAGGCGAGCAGATGTTCAGTGACCTCGCTGTTGGCGCCGGAGAGAATTGATGCGACGGTGTCGGCAATGACTTTTTTTGATTTCTCGATCGCCTGATCCGGGAAATCCGCGGCTGTGCTGCGATGGATGAATTCGGCAATGGCTTTTGTGGCCTGGGTCATGAGTGTTTTTCAGCAGTGCGTTGAAGAATCAGCGGCGGGATTGTGCGGCGACGTAGACCGTGCCGTCCATGATGCGCCGCGCGGTCCGGGTATAAGCCGCTTCGGTGATTTCGCCGTCCGTGTTGATACGGGTGGTGACCGGAAATACGCCGGTCGGGTGGCCGATGCGCACTACATGGTCATCAAAGCGGCGGGCGACCTGATGCACGACGGTGCCGGGCAGGTTGGCGGCGACTGCGGTGCAAACAGCGCCGGTGGCGGCAAAGGCCTTGTGCAGGCGCGGCGGCGGACCGCCAACACGGCGGGCGACGAAACTGACTTCATCCGCGCGCACCGTGGTTTTGGTCATGTAGTTGGTGTAATTCTCAGGCGCAATCACTGATACGGGGTGCGGCAACCGCGATTCGGGCGGCAGGCCGATATGTTTCGCGCCGGCGTTGCGGATTGCCCAGAAACGGTTGAGGATCTCAGGCGTGAATTCGTCCGGGGTCTCGGTGCCACGGATGCCGATGTCGCGGGCGTGAAAAAACAGCGTGACCTTGGCGACATCGACAATTGAAACGGTGATGGATTTGCCGAGCTCGGGCACATAAATCTCGTCGATGACATTGCCGCTGGGCAACAGCGATCCGGTCGTGGCACCTTTGGTCCGCGCGAAGTCGAGCTGGATTTCCGCACCGCTACCGGGAACTCCGGCGATCGCGCAACTGCCGTTGACGCTGGGTTGGCCACCGGATACCGGAATCCGTGAAACCAGCACCTGCCGCGTGTTGGTGTTGAAAATGCGCACCGTGGTAATCGGCTCAACGGCCTTGATCAGGCCTTCCTGCAGGGCATAGACGCCGACCGCCGCGGACAGGTTGCCGCAGTTTGCCGAATACGACACATAGGGCAGGTCGATGCCGACCTGGCCGAAGGTGTAGTTGAGGTCTATGTCTGGCATCGTACTTTTTTCAACGATAACAATCTTGCTGGTCAGCGTGTCGGCGCCACCGAGGCCGTCGATCTGCCGCGGATCGGGGCTGCCCATTGCTTCGAGCAGCACGCGTTCACGCAGTTGCGGATCAGCAGGCAGATCGCTTTCCAGAAAGAACACCCCCTTGCTGGTGCCGCCGCGCATGATGGCGCAGGGCACGGCGAGTTGGTCCACGCTGTGTGAAGCTGTTTTCATCAAGTGGCCTCGTGAGCATAAATCAGCGATTTGAAGTTGCTACCGCTTTTAAAATTCAATCATACTTGGGAACTGTCTTCAGGAGTCATCATGAAACCATCGAGGCGCGTTTCGGCGCTTGTCAAACTCGCGCTCGGCATTGCTGCGGCGTTGTCCGCAGTCGCGCCTGCGCATGCCCAGAAATTTCCGGAGCGTCCGGTGCGCATTCTGGTTCCGCTGGCGGCTGGCGGCAGCGTCGATACGGTTGCGCGCAGTCTTTCACAAGGACTTTCTGACAGTTTTGGTCAGTCGGTGATTGTTGATAACCGGCCGGGCGCCGGCAGTCAGGTGGCGCTGGAGATTCTGGCGGGCGCAGATCCCAGTGGTCATACGCTGGTGATGATCAGCGCGACTTCGGTAGTTCACCCGCTGCTCTACAAATCGCGTTTTGATGTCGTGCGCGATTTCAGTCCGGTCCTGCAGGTGACCCAGCAGGGTTACAACATGGTGGTGAATCCGGCGGTACCGGCAAAGACGGCGCTGGAACTGGTCGCACACCTGAAGGCGAATCCGGGCAAGCTCAACTACAGTTCATCCGGCATCGGCAGCCTGATTCACATGAGTGGCGAGTTATTCAAGATTGCCACCGGCACGCAGATGACCCATGTGCCGTATAAAGGAATGGGCGCGGCCTATGCCGATCTGATCGGCGGTCAGGTGCAGGTGGGGTTCCCGACCATCATTTCATCCGTACCGCATGTCAGGGCGGGCCGCCTGCGTTCGCTGGCGGTTACGCCCGGCAAACGCGTGCCGGCGTTGCCCAATGTGCCGACCTTTGCCGAAGCTGGCATCAAAGGCGTCGTGGTGACCAACTGGTACGGAATCATTGCGCCGAAAAAGACGCCGAAGCCGGTGATTGACCGCATTGCGGCGGATGCCGGCAAGGCGATGCAGGATCCGGAAATGGTAAAACGGCTGCTCGCTGACGGTTCGGAAGCGATGGTCGGCACGCCGCAGCAATTCGGCGAGCTGATTCAGTCTGAAACAAAGTTGTGGGCTGGTGTGATCAAGAAGGCCGGTATCAAGGGCGAGGGTGATTGAAGCAATCCCTGCCTGTGTTGGAAAGCAATTAAAAAAATACGATTCAGTTCGCGCCCAACGGGCGTAAGGGGAGACGATTTTGTTCATGACATGGTTCCGTAAAACCGGGCTGCATCACGCCTGGATCATTCTCGCTGCGGCGTGTGTATTGGGAGTGATCAGTCGCGCCGATTCAGCGTCATTCGCTGTGCTTGTCGATCCGCTGGTCGAAAAATTCGACTGGAAACGCGGCGACATCGGCCTGGCTTATTCCCTGGCCTTCCTGTGCAGCATGCCCGCGATGCTGGTGTTCGGCTGGCTCGGCGACCGCTTCAGTGCCCGCACGCTGATGCTGGGGGCGTCGCTGATGATTTCCGCAGGCACGGTGCTGCTCGGGATGATTCATGAGTTGTGGCATCTTTATGTCATTTACGGTGTGTTTGTTGGTGCCTTGGGTAACGCGGCCTTCGTGGTGCTGCTGCCGGTCATCATCACCCGCTGGTTCCATAAAAAAATGGGGCTCGCGCTGGGCATCTACTGGGCCGGACTTGGGCTCGGCCCGGTGGTTTTTGCGCTGTTGTTCCGCTGGATGATCGAGAACCGCGGCTGGGAGTCGGCATTCCTGATGTTCGGCCTCGCCTTCGGCGCGGTTCTTCTGTTCTTTTCCTGGTTCATCAGGACGAGTCCGGCCGAGATGGGGCTGACCGCCTACGGCGCCGAGGAAGCAGGGAAGGAAAAGCAGTCGTCCGCAGCACCCGTCAGCCTGCGTTCGGTACTCTCCAGCAGGCCGGTATGGCTGCTGATGGGATGTCACCACCTCGGCTGCGCCGGGCATGCGGTGATTCTTGCGCACGGCGTTTCGATGGCCACGCACCACGGTATCCCGGGACTCCAGGCCGCGGGCGTGCTGAGCACGATCGCCGGCGTATCGATTTTCAGCCGCTTCAGTTTTTCACTGCTCACCGAACGTTTCGGCGGGCGGACTATTCTTTCGGCGGCGATTTTCGGACAGAGCCTGTCGATCCTGCTGCTGCTGTTCGCCCACGAAGTCTGGCACTTCTATTGTTTCGCGGTGATTTTTGGTTTGTGTTACGGCGGCGAAATGGTCGGCTTCCCGATCATCAACCGCCAGATGTTCGGGCCGAAGGCGCCGCTGAGTTCAATCTTTTCGTTCGAGATGATCGGCGGCAGCACCGGCATGGCGCTCGGCGGCTGGATCGGCGGGGCGCTGTTCGATCACTCGGGCAACTACACCGCGGCGATTTTGGTGGCCTCCGGCATCGGCTTCCTTGCCGTGCCACTGGCGCTGTGGCTGCCGCGTCATCGGCGACCGCTTTCCGCGCAAACAACGGCTTAAGCAGGGTGCGGAGGGGAGGGGCGAGTCTCTTAATCGAGATGAATGGCAGCGCCTCTTTTATTTTTAAGCGAACATCTCGCAGCAGATCATCATGCGAACTTGTATCGTGATGTCGATACAACGTGGCGGCACACACTCAATGCTGCTATCTTTCGTAAAAGAGTGATTTCAGCGCTTGGGTTTGACGCAGGTTCCTACCTGCAAAACATCTTTTTTTTCAAGGCCCCATTCAAGGTTCATATCATGGCCGGTAAACGCATGACCATCATGGGCACCCGCCATGTCGTTGCGGCGGGGCATTACCTGGCAGCACATGCCGCATTCGAAATTCTCGAGGCTGGCGGCAACGCGATCGACGCCGGAGTCGCAGCAGGTCTGGCGATTGGTGTGCTGCAGACCGACAAGGTCAACATCGGCGGTGTCGCACCGCAGATCATCTATACCGCGAAAGACCGCAAAGTGCACTCGATTGACGGTCTCGGCGTGTGGCCGGCCGCGGTGACACCGGATTATTTTCAGAAGAACCACGGTAGCAAGATCCCGCAGGGCGTATTGCGCTGTGTGGTGCCGGCCGCGCCGGATGCCTGGATCACCGCGCTTTCGCGTTTTGGCACGATGAGTTTTGGCGAAGTGGCGCAGGCTGCGATCCGTTTCGCGCGCGAAGGCTTTCCGATGCACCCGATGATGTCAAAGTTCATCGGTGAGCGCGTCGATATGTATTCGCGCTGGCCAGCCAGCAAAAAGGTTTTCCTGCCCGGCGGCAAGCCGCCACAGGTGGGGCAGGTGTTTGTGCAGTCCGATCTTGCACGCACCCTGCAGTACATGGTCGACGAGGAGCGCCGCGGCAAGCGCAAGGGGCGCCAGGCCGGGTTGAAGGCGGCACGTGATGCCTTCTACAAGGGAGACATCGCAAAAACGGTGACGAAATGGATTGCCGGTCAGGGCGGTCTGATGCGTTACGAGGACTTCGCCGGGTTCAAGGTTAATTTTGAGCCGACGGTGAAATCACGCTTTGGTGATATCGAGTTGCACGCCTGCGGGCCGTGGTCACAGGGCCCTGTTCTGCCGATGACGCTGAACATGCTCAAGGGTTTTGACCTGAAAGCGATGGGGCACAACACCCCTCAGTACATCCACACGCTGGTCGAGGCGCTGAAGCTGGCTTATGCCGACCGCCACCAGTATTTCGGCGACCCGAAATTCGTCAAAGTGCCGATGGCCGGACTGATGGCCAAGCGGTATGCCGACTGGCGGCGTTCGCTGATCCGCGGCGACCGGGCTTTTCCGGGCATGCCGCCCGCGGGTGACCCGAAAACGCTGCACGAAGTTGACAACATCTGCGTGCCGCCGCCAACCCTGCATGAAGGGCCAAAGCCCGGCGATACATCTTATCTGTGCGTGATGGATCGCCATGGCAACGCATTTTCGGCAACGCCTTCTGACGGATCGGACAAGACGCCGATTATTCCTGGCGTGGGCTTCCTCTGCTCAGGCCGCGGCACCCAGTCCTGGTCCGATCCTTCGCATCCGTCCTCGGTGGCACCAGGCAAGCGGCCGCGGCTGACCCCGAATCCGGCATTGGCGCTGAAGGGGGGCAAGGCCTACATGCCTTTTGGCACACCCGGCGGCGATGTGCAGGTGCAGGCGATGGTACAGGTCTTTCTCAACATCAATGTTTTCGGCATGTCGGTGCAGGACGCGGTCGAGGCGCCGCGCTTTGCCAGCTACAGTTTCCCCGGATCGTTCGAACCGCACGACTACTTTCCGGCGCGGCTTAATCTCGAGCCGGCGATAGGGGAAGCCACTGGCAAGGCACTGGCGGCGATGGGGCACCAGGTCTTCTGGTGGGACGATATGACCTCGACCGCAGGCTCAGTCTGCACAATCGTCAAGGATTTCCGCACCGGTGTGCTGCATGGCGGTGCCGATCCGCGACGCCCGGCCTATGTGCTGGGGTGGTAGCTGAGTTGACCACGCATTGATTCCAATCAGGGAGAACGCGCCGATGATCACCATGACCCAGCAGTTCATTCGAAATGTTGCCGGCACATTCTGCGCGCTGGCCATGTTTGCCGCACTGCCGGCAGCGGCACAGTCTTTCCCCAACAAGCCGATCAAGCTCTATGTCGGTTTCCCGCCGGGCGGTGGTTCCGATACGCTGGCGCGGCTGGTCGGTGGCGCGATGAGCAGCCGCTTGGGCCAGCAGGTCGTGGTGGACAACAAGCCCGGCGCGAACACCATCGTCGCCACCGAGTATGTCAAAGGCCAGCCCGCCGACGGCTACACGCTGCTGTTTGTCTCGGCGTCGTTTGCGATCAACCCCAGCCTCTACAAGCTCAGCTACGACATCGAAAAGGATTTAACCCCGGTTGGCCTGGTGGCAATTGTGCCGCTGCTGATGGTGACGCATCCCGGATCGGGCATTACCAGTGTCAATGAGTTGCTGGCGATGGCGAAAAAGCAGCCGGGCAAGCTGACTTACGCTTCCTTCGGTATCGGCAGCGCGGCACACCTTGCCGGTGAGATGCTGAACAGTGAGACCGGCACAGACATGCTGCACGTGCCATTCAAGGGCAGCGCTCCGGCGCTGGCTGACGTAATGGGCGGACGTATCACGATGATGATGCCGGGTATCGGCTCGGCAATCAGCCTTGCGCGTGAAGGCAAACTGCGCGCGATAGCGGTCTCCACTGCCAAGCGCGCTTCCGGCGCACCGGAGATTCCGACCATCGCCGAGTCCGGCGTGCCCGGTTTCGATGTTGGCACTTGGGAATCGATTCAGGCGCCGGCCGGTACGCCGCCCGAGGTGGTGGCACGACTTAATACCGCACTGCGGGAGGTAACAGCGACGAGTGATATCCGCGCCAAGATGGTGGCGCTGGGCTTTGAGGCTGAAGGCGCGCGGTCTCCCGCGGAGACCGCGCAATTCATCCGCAACGAACGCAACAAGTTCGCCAAGCTGGTGAAAGAACGCAATATCAAGGCTGAGTAAGTGGTCGCCTTGAACGCACCCACTGCTACGGTCGTCGGCGCTGGCATCGTCGGCGTCTGCTCGGCGCTGTGGCTGCAGCGTGCCGGCTTCGCGGTGACGCTGATCGACAGCGGGGGCATTGGAGAGGGCGCTTCCTTCGGCAATGCCGGTAATATCAGCCCCGGCGCGGTAGTGCCTTATCTGATTCCAGGCATCTGGAAGGAAGCGC
This sequence comes from uncultured beta proteobacterium, assembly GCA_903933915.1. Taxonomy (GTDB): domain Bacteria; phylum Pseudomonadota; class Gammaproteobacteria; order Burkholderiales; family SG8-41. Next base: position 15,386 of record CAIZLW010000231.1, read on the forward strand.
CGGGCTGGTTGCTCGATCCGGAAGGGCCGCTTGCAGTGCGCCCGGGTTATTTCCTCAAAGCGCTGCCTTGGCTGATGGCGGCGGTGCGCTCGGCGAGTGAGGAAGCCGCTGTGCGTACTTCACACGCAATGCACGCCCTGCACAGCGGCACGCTCGAAGCTTATGGCGAACTCACGCTTGGGACTGCTGCGGCGGACCTGATTGAGTTGTCTGGTCAGCTTTACGTTTCGGAAAAACCGGATTCAGCCCAGGGTTCGGCGCTGACGCAGCGCATGCGCACCGAATTCGGCGTTGATGCTGTGGCGCTCGACTGGATGGAAATAAGGGAACTGGAACCCTGCCTTGCACCCATTTTCAAGAGCGGCCTGCTGTTGCCGAAAAACGGTCGTACCAAAAACCCGCACCATCTGGTTACCGCGCTTGCTGATATTGCGCAACGTAACGGCGCCCGCGTATTGCGGGGCAAGGTGGAGGGTTTTCAGTTTGAGGGTGCTGCGGTCAAGGCGGTGATCGTTGACGGTCAGGCGCAGGCTGCGCAGCGCGTCGTGATCGCCGCCGGTGCCGCTTCGCGCGATTTGGCAGCACAGCTTGGCAGCCGCCTTCCGCTGGAAGCCGAGCGTGGCTATCACATCACCATTGCCGACCCCGGTGTGATGCCGCGGATGCCGGTGACCAATACCGACGCCAAATTCGCCTGTGCGCCGATGAATGTCGGGCTGCGACTGGCCGGCACCGCCGAGTTTGGCGGACTCAATGCCGAGCCGAACTGGCAGCGCACCGAAGTATTGAAACGGCAGGCGCAGCGCATGTTTCCGGGTGTGCGCCTCGATTCGGTTTCAACCTGGAGCGGCAACCGGCCAAGTCTGCCCGACGGCTTGCCCGTGCTGGGGCGGTCACGGCTGTTCGATAACGCCTGGTTTGCGTTCGGCAATTCGCATTTCGGCATGTCGGCAGGGCCGGTGATGGGAAAACTTGCGGCGGAACTGGTCGCCGGGCAACCCAGCAGTGTCGACATCACGCCGTTCCGTGCCACGCGGTTTCAGGAGTAAAACGTGCTCGCGCAACAACTCGCCGAACGCATCGTCGCTTTGCGCGACGCAGAACATCCGGCTGCCGCATTTGAGGCTTCACGCGTCGCCATCGAGGACACACTGGGATGCATGCTCGCCGGCGCCGCCGAAGCCACGACAACCATCGTAGCCGCCACGGTTGCGGGCAGCGAAGGCCCGTGTACTCTGCTTGGCTCGGGGCGTCGCGTCGCGCCGCTCGATGCCGCGCTGGTCAACGGTACTGCGGCGCATGCCCTTGATTACGACAACGGCAGCAACAGTATGGGCGGCCATGCTTCGGCGACCATGGTGCCGGCGCTGCTCGCGGCGACCGAAGCCTTCGGCGGCAGCGGGCGCGACTTGCTGGTTGCGCATACTGTCGGCTTCGAGGTCGGTACCCGCATCGGGCTCGGCGTTAATTTCCATCATTACGAGAAGGGCTGGCATCCGACATCGACGCTCGGTACCTTTGCGGTGATCGGGGCTTGTGCCTCGCTGATGCGGCTGGATGTGCCGCAGACCGCAACGGCTTTGGCCATCGGCGCTTCGCTGGCCTCGGGCATCAAGGCCAATTTCGGTACCATGACCAAGCCGATGCATGTCGGGCATTGCGCGCGCAACGGTCTGTTCGCCGTGCTGCTCGCGCGCGGCGGTTTTACTGCAGGCGCTGAGGCTTTCGAACACAAACAGGGCTTTTTTGAGGTCTACAACGGCGCCGGAAATTACGACGCGACGCGTATCCTCGAACACTGGGCAGCGCCGTTGCAGATTCTGCAGCCAGGGGCGGGATACAAGCAGTATCCCTGCTGCGCAGCGACACATTCGGCACTGGATGCCACGCTTGCCATCGTGCGTGGTGAAGGTGGACGCATCGATCCGCATCGAGTGGTGAAAATGGAAACGTGGACTCCGGCGCGGCGCCTCGTGCACACCAATCGTCCCGATCCGCAAAGCAATCTCGATGCCAAGTTCAGCGTGCAGTACTGTGTCAGTCGCGCGGTGATTGACGGTCGTATCAGCATTGAACATTTCGAGGGCGATGCCTGGTGTGATCCGGTGGTTCGAGAACTGATGGCGCGAGTGGATTCGTCAGTGCACCGGCTGGGCCAATTCTCTGCAGATAATCACTTTGGCGCCGAAGTACGGATTACGCTGGACGATGGCCGCGTACTGGGTGACCGCGTCGATATTCAGCTCGGCCGCACTGCTGACAACCCGATTCCATCAGCGCAGTTGCGCAGCAAGTTTCTCGATTGCGCAGGCCGTGCTCTTCCGCTCGCGCAGACTGCAGAGCTAGCGCTGCAGCTTGATGCATTACTGGACTTGCCGGTCGCGGCCCGACTGATGGCCTTAACGGTAGCCGGTAATAATAATCAATTAAAACAAGGAGTTAAGTGATGATTCTGGTCATGCTGCGCTGTTGCCTCGTTGCACTGCCGCTATCCGCGCTCGCGGCACAGACCCCCAAAGGCGGTGAGGCGAATTTTCCGTCACGTCCGGTGCGGATGATCGTGGCCCAGGCCGCAGGCGGGCCCACTGACGTGGCGGCACGCGTGTATGCGGCGCGCTTGTCCGAAATCATGGGCCAGCAGGCCGTGGTCGATAACCGCCAAGGCGCCGGTGGCAGCGTGGCAGGCGACATTACTTCACGTGCGCCGGCTGACGGTTACACCTTGATGGTGGCGGCTAACGGCACACTGGCGATTGCGCCGCATCTGATCAAGCTGAGCTACAACGCACGCGCCGACTTCGTGCCGATCGCGCTGATCGGCAACAGCCCCCTGGGTTTGATGGTGGCTCCAAACCTGCCGGTCAATTCCGTGAAAGAGTTACTGGCGCTGGCCAAGGCGCGGCCGGGCAAGCTTAACTTCGGTTCATCGGGAGCGGGTGCCACATCCCATCTCGCAGGTGAACAATTAAAAATGTTGACCGGCGTGCAGATCGTACACGTGCCGTATAAGGGCGCGAGCCCGGCGCTGATCGGGCTGGCCACCAACGAAATTGAAATCCTGATCTCGGGCCTGTCGAGCGCACTGCCTTTTATCAAGCAAAAACAGGTCAAGCTGCTGGCGGTGAGCAGCGCCAAGCGTGTGCCACTGATGCCAGAGTTGCCCTCTGTCGCGGAAGCAGTGCCCGGTTATGACGTGAGTTCCTGGTATGCGGTGCTGACGCCGAAGGGTACACCGCAGCCGATCATCGACAAGCTGCATGCGCTGTCAAACCGCGCACTGACCACACCCGACGTGCAGTCCAAACTGATCTCTCTAGGCATGGACCCGGAGACGCCGACGCTGATGGAGCTGTCGACCAAGCTGGTCAATGAATACGACCGCTGGGGCAAGGTGGTCAAAGCCGCCGGCATGAAATCGAACTGATGAGCAATACTGATGCAGACGTGCTGGTGCTCGGCGGTGGCCTCGTTGGCACCGCCGTTTCCTACGGGCTGGCGCGGCTCGGTCTGCGCACGCTGGTACTCGACGAAGGTGATATCGCGCATCGCGCCTCGCGTGGCAATTTTGGTCTGGTCTGGGTGCAGAGCAAGGGTTTCGGCGTGCCGGAGTATCAGCGCTGGACTCGGCGCTCGGCGGATGAGTGGGCGGATTTTTCCCGTGAACTGCTCAGTGAGACCGGGGTAGCCAGCGGCCATGAACGGCCCGGCGGAGTAACCATCTGCCTCAACGAGGATGAACTGGAGCGGCGCAGTAAGCGCATGGAGCAGTTACATCTCGAAGCCGGAGAAACACAGTTCGAATACGAAATGCTCAATCCGGCGGCGCTGAAAAAGTTGATTCCAGCGGTTGGTCCCGAAGTGGCGGGCGCTTCGTACACGCCGTACGATGGTCATGCCAACCCGCTGTACACCTTGCGCGGACTACACGCGGCTTTTATCAAGCATGGTGGGCGCTATATCCCGAACGCGCGGGTCGAGGCTATCGCTGCGGCGCCCGGTGATTTCAAGGTGCGTGCAGGCGGCAAAGTCTATGCCGCGCCGAAAGTGGTGCTCGCCGCAGGTCTCGGCAACCAGGTACTAGGCGCCATGGTCGGGCTCAATGTGCCAGTACGCCCGGTGCGCGGTCAGATCATTGTCACCGAACGCATGCAGCCGGTGCTAAACATGCCGACGCTGATGATCCGTCAGACCGTCGAAGGCACGATCATGATCGGGGAATCACGTGAGGAGAGTGGCTTCGATGACAGTACTTCGTCGGAAGTGGTTCACACACTGGCTCAGCGCGCGGTAAAAACCTTTCCCTTTTTGCGCCACGCGCGCATTGTGCGCAGCTGGGGTGCGCTGCGCGTGATGTCGCCGGACGGACTGCCGGTGTATGAGCAGTCGGCACGGTTTCCCGGTGCTTTCGTTTGCACTTGCCACAGCGGCGTCACGCTGGCAGCAGCGCATGCGCGGCACTACGCGCGCTTTGTGGCTGAAGGCGCGCTGCCTCCGGAACTTGGACGATTTTCAACCAGGCGATTCGATGTTCAAGCTGCTGCCTGAAAGCACAGAGCCGACCGTTACGGTTGTTATCAACGGCCGTAAAGTGGCGGTTCCGCAGGGCTGCACCGCAGCTGCGGCGATGCTGCTGGATGGCGCCGGCATTTCGCGAACCACGTCAATCAGCGGCGAAGCCCGCGCGCCGTACTGCATGATGGGGGTGTGTTACGAGTGCCTGATGGAAATCGACGGCGAACCCAATCAGCAGGGCTGCCTGGTGATCGTGCGCGAGGGCATGTGCATCAATCCCCAGCTCGGTAAACCGGAGGCGCGACTGTAATGCAAACCGATCTCGCCATCGTTGGTGCCGGACCGGCTGGGCTCTCGGCGGCTATCCAGGCGGCGGCTTGCGGGCTCAAAGTGGTGCTGCTCGACGAGCAGCCAGTGCCCGGTGGGCAGATTTACCGCAACATTGAGGCGCTCGCTGCAACCCGGCCCGCGCAACTGCAATGGCTGGGCCCGGACTATATAGCGGGCCTGACTTTGCTGCGCCGCTTCCGTGACTGCGGCATTGAATATCTGCCGCTGGCGCAGGTGTGGCAGGTTGGCGAGGACGGGCGGGTCTACTACCGCCGTGAAGGTGCGGTAGGCATTGTCCATGCGCAGAAGGTGCTGATTGCCACCGGTGCGATGGAGCGTCCGCTGCCGGTGCCGGGCTGGACATTGCCCGGTGTAATGAGTTGCGGCGCAGCGCAGACCCTGCTCAAGGCGAGTGGTCTCGCGCCCGAAGGGCGCTTTGTATTGGCCGGCTGCGGGCCTTTGTTGCTGCTGCTCGCAGCGCAACTGATTCGTGCCGGCCGGCCGCCGGCAGCGCTGCTTGAGACTTCGTATGATCTTTGGGGCGCCTTGCCGCATCTGCCGGGTATGCTGGGCTTGCCTGCCTATCTGCTGAAGGGCTTGACGCTGCTGCGCGAAATTCGTGCTGCCGGCGTGACTTTTCATCGCGGCGTGACAAGCTTGAAAATCAAAGGGCCGGACCGCGCCCGCGAAATTGAATTCGAGTCCGGTGGTCGCAGTTTTAAAGAAGCGGTGGATCTTGTTTTCCTGCATCAGGGCGTGGTGCCCAACGGCAATCTGGCGTTGTCCACCGACATTCGGCATCAGTGGAATGATTTGCAGAAATGTTTTTGTCCAGAGCTCGATGCCTGGGGCCGCAGTTCCAGCGATACCGTACGTGTGGCCGGTGATGCCGGCAGCATCGTCGGCGCGGTGGGTGCTGCGGCGATGGGCGAGGTGGCAGGGCTAACCGCCGCGGCAGATCTTGGTCGAATCCAGTACGCGGAGCTCGATCACCGCAGTGCCGCAGCGCGACGCGTGCTCGCGCGGCATCGCGCAGCTCGACCCTTCCTCGACCGTTTGTATCGTCCGCAGCAACAGTGGCTGGCGCCGACTGATCCAGATACCGTGATCTGTCGTTGCGAAGAAATCCGTGCCGGTGATGTACGCAGGCTGGTCGCAGCCCAGAACTGTCCTGGTCCGAATCAGTTGAAGTCGTTCATGCGTTGCGGCATGGGCCCTTGCCAAGGACGCTTGTGTGGACTTACCGCTGTCGAGCTGATTGCGGAAACCCGCGGTCAGACGCCGGCGGAGATCGGCTATTACCGCATCCGCGCACCGATAAAACCGATCACCCTGGGCGATATGGCGGCGCTCGATGTACCGAGCCGCCATGACGCGATTAATACCTGAAAGCGGAGTTCAACAGCATGCCAACCTACCGTCCCACCATTACTGGCGAACGCCACATGATTTCTGCCGGACACTACTCGGCGACCCATGCCGGGTTCAAGATACTCGAGGCTGGTGGCAATGCCATCGATGCCGGTGTTGCTGCGGGCATCGCGCTCGGCATCCTGCAGACTGATCGCGTCAATTTTGCCGGTGTGGCGCCGATCATGATCTGGCTCGCCGACAAGCAGCAGGTAGTCAACATCGACGGACTTGGCACTTGGCCGAAAGCCGCTTCGCTGGAATATTTTCATAAACACCACGAAGGCAAGATGCCGCCGGGACTGCTGCGAACGGTGATGCCAGCGGCACCGGCGTCCTGGCTGGCTGCGCTCGAACGTTACGGCACCATGAGTTTCGGCGAGGTCGCGGCTGAAGCGATGCGGCTGGCGCGGGACGGCTTCGCCATGCACGAATTCATGGCTGATTACATCAAGGACAACGAGGCCGGTTATCGCCGCTGGCCGTCAAGCACTGCGGTTTTTCTGCCCAAAGGCCGGCCACCCGAAGTCGGCGAGCGTTTTATCCAGTCCGAACTCGCGGCCTCGCTGCAGTACATGATCGACGAAGAGTCTGCGCACAAAGGGAAGGGCCGCGTAGCCGGCTTGCAAGCGGCGCGCGATGCCTTTTACAAGGGCGACATCGCGCGAAAAATTGCCAAATACCATCGCGAGAATGCCGGTTGGGTCACCGCCGAAGACCTTGCGGCCTACGAAGTCAGTTTCGAAGAACCGGTGCGCACGCGTTTTCACGGCGTCGACCTTTATGCCTGCGGCCCGTGGTCGCAGGGGCCCGTCCTGCCGCAGACGCTGAACCTGCTGTCCGGCTTTGACCTCAAGGCGATGGGTCATAACTCTCCGCAATACGTGCACACCATTGTCGAGTCACTGAAACTGTCCTTCGCCGATCGCCATCGTTATTACGGCGACCCGAAATTCGTTCAAGTGCCACTGGATATCCTGCTGTCGCAGGCCTATGCCGATGAGCGGCGCAAGCTGATCCGTGCTGACACTGCTGCGCCGGGAATGCCGGAGGCGGGGGATGTGGTCGGCTTTGCGAAAATGCACAACCTGCCGTCGCCGACACCCGGCGAGCCGAATCCTCCACCAGACACGTCCTATGTCTGTGTCGTCGACAGCCACGGCAACGCCTTCTCGGCGACACCCAGCGACGGTTCGAGCGCGATGCCGGTGATTCCGGGTACTGGGCTGTGTCCATCTTCGCGTGGGTCACAGTCGTGGACCGATCCGAAGATGCCCGCAGTGATGGCGCCGGGTAAACGGCCGCGGCTGACGCCCAATCCGGCGCTTGCGCTGAAGGACGGCAAACTGCTGATGCCCTTCGGTTCCCCCGGCAACGACATTCAGCCGCAGGCGATGACCCAGGTCTTTCTCAATATCGTGGTGTTCGGCATGGAGCCGCAGGCTGCGGTCGAAGCGCCGCGCTTCGCCACCTACAGCTTTCCGAGTTCGTCGGAGCCTCATGCCTACCACCCGGGGCGTATCAATCTCGAAGCGCGTTTCGACAGCAAGACTGTCGAACAGCTCGGCAAACTAGGGCACACCGTTGCCTCGTGGCGAGAGATTGAATGGCGCGCCGGCGCAGTGTGTGCAGTCCGCGTCAATTACGACAACGGCCTGCTTGAAGGCGCAGCCGATCCGCGGCGGCCTTGTTATGCGATGGGTGTTTGAGGGCCGAGCTGCAGTTACGGGATGGAACTTTATTAGTATGCCGTCATTGGAATGCGCAACACGCGCAGCGCGCCTCCCGCGGCATCGCCTCTGGGCAATCCCGCAGGCTCCGCCGCGATGTTCTGAGCGGGATTAGCGACCTTTGTAAACCGGCTTGCGCTTCTCGACAAAGGCCAGTGCGCTTTCGCGGAAATCTTCGGACAGATGCAGCGTGCGTGGACGGATTGAGTAGGCCTTGGCTTCGATGTGTTCGAGATCCGAGCGCCGCGCCTCGACCATCGCGCGCACCGCGAGCGGGGGATTGCTCAGCACCTGCGCGGCGAGTTCCTTTGCGACCTTCATGTGCTCGCCGTTTTCGGCGAGACGGGTCAGCAGGTTCACGCGATGCGCTTCTTCAGCGTTCCACACGCGCCCCGTAAAACACACATCATCGGCAAACACGCCGGCGCCGCGCTGCGTCAGCATCATCCAGAACGGCGTGGCGTCGATGCCGCGGGCGATTTCAGTGACCTGAAACTTTGCGTCCTTGCTCGCCACCGTCATGTCGCAATACAGCGCAATGCGCAGGCCGACGCCGTAGCAGTAGCTGTGCATCGCGGCGATGATCGGCTTGGCATGCGGCGGTTTGAAAAAGGGATGGCGGATATTGCCTTCGCGTGCGGAGGGGCCGCCTAGTTTTTTCAGCTCTTCCTTGGGCCGTAGCTGGCGCTGCTTGACGTCGGCGCCGCTGCAGAAGGCGCGGCCGTTGCCGGAGAGGATGGCGATCATTGCCTCTTCGTCATCGTAGAACGCGTAGAGCGCATCACACAGCGCGAGGCTCATTTCATCGGAAATGGCATTGAGTTTTTCGGGGCGGTTGAGCGTGATATAGCCGATTTGGCCTTCACGGGAGTATTCGACGAGTGACATGCTGTTCTCCTGGATAAGTCGCGCTCCGCATTGTCCATAAATTGTGACTGCGGGGAAATGATTTAACCACATTGTGGTAAAGCATCAGCACAGTGCGGTCGCACGGTATATATTCGCAGCTCCCCGAAACATGAACACGGCAGCACCCGTCATCGCAATGAATCAGCCCACCAACTGGACCCGTTTTTACTCTCCCCAATCCATTGCTATTGTCGGAGCGACCGATGACACCCGGCGCTTCGGCGGCCGGCTGATGCGGCAGGTTTCAAAATTCGGCTATGCCGGACGCATCTTGCCGGTGAATCCACGGCTCACAGAACTGAATGGCCTGAAGTGTTATCCCAGCGTCAGCGCGCTGCCGGAATCGCCGGACCATGTCGGCGTGGTGATCGCGCCCGACCGCGTCATCGATGTGCTGCGCGAATGCCATGCCATCGGCGTGCAGTGCGCGACGGTATTCACTGCCGGTTATGCCGAGACTGGCACCGAGCAGGGGCGCAAGCTGCAGGAAGAACTGCTGCGCTTCACCCGCGAAACGGGGCTGCGCGTGATGGGTCCCAATTGCAACGGTCCGGTGAATTTCATCGACCGTTTTTCCTTCTCCGCCGGTTACGCGGTGTCGAGCTTGAGCGAACCCTCGGGCAATGTCGGCCTGGTCAGCCAGAGCGGCGGGCTGGGGCAGACCAATGTGATGTGGCGCGCGATCAAGGCCGGCGTGCACATGAGTTATCAGGCGAGCTGCGGCAACGAGGCTGATCTTACCGTGGTTGATTTCGCGCGCTTCATGCTCGAAGGCGATCAGACCGATGTAGTGATGATGGCGCTCGAAGCCATCCGCGACGGAAAATCTTTCATGGACCTCGCGCAATATGCGGCCGAGCGAGAAAAACCGCTGATTGTGCTCAAGTTCGGCATTACCGACGCCGGCAAGCAGGCCGCGGCCTCGCATACCGGGGCAATCACCGGCTCCGACGAAGTGTTCAGTGCCGTGTGCAAACAATACGGCGTGATCCGCGTCACTGACTGTAATGAGCTGTATGAGCAGGCCATCGTGCTACGCCAGAAAAAATGCAAGCTGCCGAAGGGGCGGCGCGCCGCGTCGATGTCACTGTCCGGCGGCAATGTGGTGCAGATGGCCGACGTCGGCACCCATCTCGGTTTGAGCTGGCATAACTACACGTCAACAACTGACGGCCGCCTCGGTGAGCTGATTCCCGGTTACGGCAAGGTCAGCAATCCGACCGACATGACCTCACTGGCCACCGGCCAGCCGGAGATTTACCGCAAGGCGATGGAAATCATCAGCGAAGATGATAACGTCGATGTGATGATTCCCGTGTTCACCTTCGCGCCGCGTGCCGATCTGGAACATGCAGCGAAGCTATCGCGCGACGCCGCCAAGCCACTGGTGCTGCTGGTGACCGGCGGCTGCCATGATGACCCATCGCTGACGGTCGACAGTCTGGTGGCGATGGGCGCTTCGGCCTACCGTAACACCGTCGATACGCTGCGGTATGTGCGCACGGCCATCGGCTATCGCGAATTCCTGGAAGCACGTCAGAAGCAGGACAAGCCGCTGCGGCCGCAGGGCATTGATCAGGCATCCGTCGGTAAAACACTGGCCGTAGTCGGCAATCGCACATTGACCGAACGTGAAGCCAAACAGCTGCTGGCGCAATACGGCCTGCCGGTTCCGAAGGAATTGCTGGCGACCACTGCGGATGAGGCGGCAGCTCATGCCCGCGGCATCAACGGCCCGGTGGCGCTGAAAATCGAATCCGAAGACATTGCCCACAAGACCGAAGCCGGGGCGATCTGCCTCAATGTCAGCGGTGAAGCAGCGGTGCGCCAGGCGTATGACGAAGTGCTGGCCGCAGCAAAGCGTTACAAAGCCGATGCCAAGATCGCCGGTGTGTTGGTGCAGGAGATGGTGCCGCGCGGCACCGAGATGATGCTGGGCATCGTCCGCGACCCGGTATTCGGGCCGCTGGTGGCGGTGGGCTTCGGCGGCATTTATGTCGAGGTCATGCGCGACATCACCTTCAGGGTGCCGCCGGTGGATGCGCCGACCGCCCGTGAAATGCTCGGCGAATTACGTAGTTACAAGATCCTCGAAGGCGTGCGCGGCATGGCGCCTGCGGATATCGAAGCACTGGTGGACTGCATCGTGCGGCTGTCATGGCTGGCCCACGACCATGGCGATGCGATCCGCGAACTGGACGTTAACCCGTTGACCGTGCTGGCCAAGGGTGCAAAAGTGGTCGACGCGCTGCTGGTCTCCGGCCGGGACAGCTGATTGGCCCCAAGCCTTCAGCCCTGAAATTCATCGAAGGAGGATATTCATGTTTACATTCAACCGTCAGGCCGCACTGGGTGCGGTAATCGCGCTGTCCTGCGCCGCGTTCAGCGCCGGTGCGCTGGCGCAGGCCTACCCGAGCAAACCCATCCGCATGATCCTGCCGTTTCCGGCGGGTGCTCCCAGCGATCTGGTGGGTCGCTTCATCGGCCAGAAAATGGGCGAGCAGATGGGCTACAACATGCTCCCAGACAATCGCGTCGGTGCCGGCGGTACGCTGGCACTGTCATTGGCGGCCACTTCACCGGCCGACGGTTATACCGTGTTGGTGACATCACCGACGATTGCGATCAGCCCGGCGCTATACAAAAAACTCAGCTATGACGCGTCCAGGGATTTTGCGCCGGTGGCGCGTCTGGCAGCCATCGAAAATGTCATGGTGGTGCACCCGTCAGTGCCGGCCAAAACGCTGAAGCAGTTCATCGACCTGGCAAAGTCGAAGCCGGGTGTTCTCAATTACGGCTCGGGTGGTGCCGGAACGACCAACCACCTTGCCAACGAGCTGCTGAAATACCTGCAGAAGATCAACGTGGTTCATGTGCCGTACAAAGGCGCGACGCTGGCGACCGTCGCGGCGATCAGCGGCGAGGTGGATCAAACCATCGTCTCGGTGGCCTCAATCCTGCCACTGATCA
>CAIZLW010000232.1 GCA_903933915.1 uncultured beta proteobacterium
CAGGACTTCAAACAATCAGATCAATGGAGAGTACTGAAACTGCGGGGGGGGTATTGCGGAGGTGAAACTTTACGAAGCGGAAACTGACGAAGCGGAAACTGAAAATGCGGAAGCCGGGGTTACCCGGCTTCCGCATAACACTACTTCTTCTTAGCTACTTTTTTCTTGGCTACTTTCTTTTTAGCTTTCGCTTTTTTCTTCGCTGCCATAATCGTCTCCTTGAAAGTTAACTTAGGCATCGTTTGAGTGCGGCTTTTGTTCCGCACTACCATCCCACGATTCTCTGGAACATTTCACATCGCTGTTACTGTGTTCCACCAATAAATTGGTGAAAACCGTGTGCGGTGCGCCAATTCTATGCTATGACGAAAAAAAAATGCAACAACTTTGTAAAGAATGATTGATTTCGTAAATCCGGTTGTGGGTTAAGTACCACAACGCGATTCAACAAAAAATCACCATCAGTGCGCATTTTCGGCAGCCGTTAATCGGGTAAACGATGCTCCGCAGCGATCAACTGGGCGATCGTTTCGCGATCACGGATCGAATACACCCGTTCGCCATCGACCATGATTTCCGCCGCGCGCGGGCGGGTGTTGTAGTTGGAAGACATGCTCATGCCGTAAGCGCCGGCAGATGCAATCGCAATCAAATCCCCAGGATTTACCGAGAGTTGGCGATCACGCGCGAGGAAGTCGCCGCTTTCGCAAACCGGACCGACGATGTCGTAGACGCGTCCGCCGGGCGGCGTGTTGCGTAGCGGCAACACGTCATGCCAGGCTTCGTACAGCGCCGGACGCATCAAGTCGTTCATGGCGGCATCGACGATGGCGAAATTGCGATCCTGGCCGTGTTTCAGATACAGCACTTCGCTGAGCAGCACGCCGGCATTCCCCGTCAGCAGCCGTCCCGGTTCGAACAGCAGCTTTTGCGTGCGACTGCCGAGCGTCCGGAGCACTGATTTTGCATATTCGGTGACCGGTGGTGGTGTTTCATCGCGATAGCGGATGCCCAGGCCGCCGCCCAGATCGATGTGGTGCACTGCGATGTCGTCGGCCGCCAGCGCATCGACCAGTGCCAGCACTCGCTCCAGTGCGGCAACGAACGGCGTGACTTCGGTCAGCTGCGAACCGATATGACAATCGACGCCGTCAATGCGCAGGTGCGGCAGTTCGCGGGCGCGGCGGTACACCGTCAGCGCATCGTCATAGGCCACGCCGAACTTGTTGTCCTTGAGTCCGGTGGCGATGTAGGGGTGGGTTTTGGCATCGACATCCGGGTTGACGCGCAGGCTGACCGGTGCGGTGACGCCCATTTCGCCGGCAACCCGGTTCAGCAGTTCCAGTTCGGGTGCCGATTCAACGTTGAAGCACAGGATGCCGGCCTGCAGCGCCGCGCGCATTTCAGTGGCGGTTTTGCCGACGCCGGAGAACACGATTTTGCGCGGGTCGCCGCCGGCGGCCAGGACCCGGGCCAGTTCGCCGCCGGAAACGATGTCAAAACCGCTGCCGAGGCGGGCGAATACATTGAGCACGCCGATGTTGGGATTGGCTTTGACGGCATAACACAGCAGGTGATCACGTCCGGCGAAAGCGGCATCGAAGTCGCGCCAGGCGGTTGTCAGCGCCGCGCGTGAATAAACATAGCAGGGCGTGCCGAATTGCGCGGCAATGCGCGCCAGCGGTACGTTTTCGGCGTGCAATGTGCCGTCGCGGTATTGGAATTGGCTCATGGCGGGGTCGTCGTGGTGTCAGCCGGTGGCGCTGGTTGGGTTGTTACCGGTTTTCCGGCCGGCGGTTTCTGGCCCGGCAGGTACAAGGGGCCCTTGTGGCCGCAACCGGCCAGCAGTGCAGCGACGATCAGGAACAGCAGCTTGGAATGCAAGGCGGACTCGACTGGAATAGTGGCAAAAATTTTAGCACAGCGTCTTGCGGCGTCACGGTTTATAGCAGCAGGTAGCGCTGCGTATCGCGGCGCAACGCGGCACGGCGGTCGGCGTAATCAGGAACCAGCGCGGCAACAGCAAGCCAGAACGCCCGCGAGTGATTCATCTGGCGCAGATGCGCGACTTCATGCGCGGCGACATAGTCTATCCATGTCAGGGGGGCCTGGATCAGTCGCCAGTTCATGCTGATGCGGCCGCTGACGTGACAGCTGCCCCAGCGCGTCCTCGCGCTTGACAGACGCACTGCCGGGGCTGACAGCCCGAGTTGCACGCTGAAATCGGCGCAGCGTTGTGTGTACAGATCCAGCGCCTGCCGTTTCAGCCAGTTTCTGACCCGGGTTTCGACGGCCTTGGGCGTCAGTGCCGGCGGTCCGACCAGCAGACAGTCGCCGGTGATTTTCGGCGCATCGATGCCTGACTGCATCACCAGCGACAGGGGTTGTCCGATGAACATGATCTGTTCACCCGCAGCCCAGCTGCGGGGCGGCGGCCGTTTCTGCTGCCAGTCACCGACTTTGCGCAGCACCCACACTGCATGTTCGCGCAGGAGGCTGTCAATCGCCTGCTGCGGCGCCGCCAGCGGTGCGGCGACACGCAGGCCGCGTTCGTCGATCAACAATGCAATGGAGCGGCGGCGCGGGCTGCGCCGCAGCGTGTAGCTGACGCGCTGGTCGCCGAGTTCGATGAATTCTTCGGCGGTGGATGTGACTTTATGCCGGTCGCGGGTGTTCATTGCCGCGCAGTGTGCCATTCAGCGCGTATCGAGGTGTGGCATTTCATTTTCGATCCAGTCTTCCACCCGTCTGGTCAGTGATTCTGCGTTGTCGTCCGGCTGGATCAGCGGCCCGATGCTGACTGTGATCATTCCCGGGTATTTCAGAAACGCATTCTTGCCCCAGCGCAGCCCGGCGTTATGCGCCACCGGCAGCACCGGCGTGCCGGTCTGCACCGCCAGGCGTGCGCCGCCGGCGCGGTACTTGCCGCGTTTGCCGGGTGCGATGCGTGTGCCTTCCGGGAAGATGACAATGTAGAAACCGGCGGCCAGCCGCTGCCGGCCCTGATCGACCAGTTGCTGCAGCGCCTGGCGGCGCGAACTGCGGTCGATCGCAATCGGCGACAGCATGGCCAGTCCCCAGCCGAAAAACGGCACCCGCAGCAATTCCTTCTTGAGCACCCACACCTGCGGCGGAAAAATCAGCTGGAAACCCATGGTTTCCCATGCCGACTGATGCTTGGCGAGGATGATGCAGGGTTGTTGGGGAATGTTTTCGGCGCCGATGACCCGGTAGCGGATGCCGCAGATCACCCGCGACGCCCACATCACCCAGCACGTCCACACGGTAATGATGCGGTAGCGCGTCAGCGCCGGCAGCGGAAACGTCAGCAGCGCGATGACGGCAAAAACGGGGGTAAGCAGGAGCTGGAACGCGGCAAACAGGCTGGAACGGATAACGACCTGGATCATTGCAGCAGGCTGCGCACAGCCTCGGCGAGGTCGGCGTGCACCACGGTGCCTTCCGGCAGATCGCCATCCTTGCGGGTTTTTTTGCCTTTGCCGGTCAGCACCAGCACCGGTTGCGCGCCGACCGCGGCGCCGGCCTGCAGGTCGCGCAGCGAATCGCCGATAAACGGCACGCCGTCCAGGCTCACGCCAAAGCGCTTGGCAATCTCGTCGAGGAGGCCGGGGCGGGGCTTGCGACAGGCGCAACCGGCATCCTGGGCGTGCGGACAGTAGAAAATGCCGTCAACCCGGCCGCCGACCAGACTCAGCGCACGGTGCATCTTGTCGTGAATCGCGTTCAGCGTGGCCATGTCGAACAGCCCGCGGCCGATGCCGGACTGATTGGTGGCGACCAGCACGCGGTAGCCCGCCTGGTTGAGCAGGGCGATGGCTTCGAGGCTGCCGGCAATGGGCTTCCATTCCTCCGGGCTCTTGATATACGACGCGCTGTCGTGATTGATGACACCGTCGCGGTCGAGGATGACGAGTTTCATGCGGCGAGTTTGGAAATGTCTGCAACGCGGTTCATCAGCGTGCCCAGTTGTTGCAGCAGTGCGGCGCGGTTGTTGCGTACTGCTGCGTCATCCACCATCACCATGACTTCAGTGAAAAAACGATCCACGGCGGGCTTGATGTTGGCCAGCAGTTGCAGGGCTTCCTGGTATTCGCCGGCGCTGAAGTGTTTTTCAGCCTGGGGTGCAAGCTTTTCCAATCCGTCCATCAGCGCGATTTCCGCGGCCTCGGTCATCAACGCGCGGTCGGGGGCGACGACCTTATGGCGGATGTCTTCGTTCTTGTTGATGATGTTCAGCACCCGCTTGTTGGCTGCTGCCAGATCTTTCGCTTCCGGCAGGCTTGCGAATGCGCGTACCGCAGCCAGGCGCAGCGGCACCTGGTGCAGCAGCTGTGGCCGCTGGCTCAGCACCGCATCGATTTCCTGCGCCGTGTAACCGGCATCGGCGAAATAGCCGCGCAGGCGCTCGAACACGAAAGTCTGGAGATCTGCGCCGGCATCGGCCAGCTTGAGTTCTTTCGGGAAGACTTCAAACGCCTCTTTGATCAGGTCAGCCAGCGACAGCGGCAGATCGCGTTCAATCAGGATGCGGATGACGCCCAGCGCGTGGCGGCGCAATGCAAACGGATCGCGGTCGCCGGTCGGCAGCTGGCCGATGCCGAACAGGCCGGCCAGTGTTTCCAGCTTGTCGGCGATGGCGACGGCGCAGGAGATCGGGTGTTGCGGCAACTGGTCGCCGGCGAAGCGCGGTTGGTAGTGTTCGGCGATGGCGTTGGCAATCGCCACCGGCTCTCCATCGTGCAGCGCATAGTAGCGGCCCATGATGCCCTGCAGGTCCGGGAACTCGCCGACCATGCCGGTGACCAGATCGGCCTTGGCGAGACGGGCGGCGCGACCGGTGGCAACATGATCCGCCCCCAGTGCGCGGGCGATTGCGCTGGCCAGCTGTGCGACGCGCTCAACGCGTTCAAGTTGTGAGCCGAGCTTGTTGTGGTACACCACCTTGCCCAGCCGCGAAATCCGCGCTTCCAGGCGTTCCTTGCGGTCCTGGTTGTAGAAAAACCGCGCATCGTCCAGCCGCGGCCGCACCACGCGCTGGTTGCCGCTGATGATGTGCACCGGATCGGCGACCTGCATGTTGCTGACGATCAGGAAATGGTTGGTGAGTTTGCCGGCGCCGTCGAACAGCGGAAAGTATTTCTGGTTCTGGCGCATGGTCAGGATCAGACATTCCTGCGGCACTTCGAGGAAGTCCGCGTCGAATGCGCCTACGTATACCGACGGATGTTCGACCAGTGCGGTGACTTCGTCGAGCAGGTCGGCGTAGGTGCCCAGCGTTCCTTGCTGCTTTTTCGCTTCGGCCTGCAGCAGGCCATCGATGGTGGCGCGGCGTTTGGCGAAATCGGCGACGACCTTGCCCGAAGTTTCCAGAATGCTTTCGTAGTGCTCGGCGTCGGCGATGGTCAGGGTGGACTCACCCATGAAGCGGTGGCCGCGCGTAGTGTTGCCTGAGACGATGCCGAGTACAGTGCCGGGTACGATGGATTGGCCGTGCAGCATCACCAGGCCATGGACCGGACGCACGAACTCTGCGTCGCCGTCGCCCCAGCGCATCATTTTGGCGACCGGCAATTTTTTCAGTGCGGCTTCGACTTTGCCGGCCAGCGTTGCAGACAGGGCGCTACCCGTCGCCGTTTTACGGCAGGCGAACACCTTGCCTTTTGGCGTGTCGATTTGCAGCAAGTCTTCAACAGCAATACCGTTCTTTTTGGCAAAACCGGCCAGCGCCGGTGTCGGCTTGCCATCCTTGTCGAGGCCGACTTTGACCGAAGGCCCCTGCATTTCGAGCGCTTTGTCCGGTGACTGTGCCAAGACCTGTGTGGCTTGCACGGCGAGCCGTCGTGGCGTCGCGAAAACGCACGACTGGCTGTCAGCGGCGAGAAAACCGTCCTGCGCCAGATCATCGGTCAGCGCCTTGCGCAACGCTTCCCCCAACCGCGCCAGCGATTTCGGCGGCAGCTCTTCGGTCAGCAGTTCGACCAGCAGCGTGGCAGTGGTCATGATGCGCGCACCATCGGAAAGCCGAGCTTCTCGCGTGATTCGTAATAGGCCTGTGCGACGGTGCGGGACAGCGTGCGCACGCGGCCGATGTAGGCCGCACGTTCGGTGACTGAAATCGCGCCACGGGCATCCAGCAGGTTGAAGGTGTGCGAGGCTTTCATCACCATTTCGTAACCGGGCAGCACGCACTGGGCTTCTATAAGCCGTTTCGCTTCTTGCTCATATTCGCCGAAATGGCGGAACAACATGTCGACGTCCGACAGTTCGAAGTTGTAACGCGATTGTTCGACTTCATTCTGATGGTAGACGTCGCGGTAGGTGACGCCGGGTGTCCAGGTCAGGTCGAACACCGACTCGACGTCTTGCAGGTACATCGCCAGGCGTTCGAGACCGTAGGTGATTTCGCCGAGCACCGGTTTGCACGACAGGCTGCCGACTTCCTGGAAGTAGGTGAACTGGGTGACTTCCATGCCGTCCAGCCAGACTTCCCAGCCCAGACCCCAGGCGCCCAGCGTCGGCGATTCCCAGTCATCTTCGACAAAGCGGATGTCATGCACTTTGGGGTCGATGCCCAGCGCGCGCAGCGAATCCAGATACAGTTCCTGGATGTTGGCTGGCGACGGTTTGAGCACGACCTGATACTGGTAGTAGTGCTGTAAACGGTTGGGGTTGTCGCCATAACGACCGTCTTTCGGGCGGCGCGACGGCTGCACAAAAGCGGCTTTCCAAGGTTCGGGGCCGATGGCGCGCAGAAAGGTGGCGGTATGAAAGGTGCCGGCGCCGACTTCCATGTCGTAGGGTTGCAGCAGGGCGCAGCCCTGGCGGTCCCAGAACTGGTTCAACGTCAGGATAATTTGCTGGAAAGTTTGCATTGCGGCAGGCCTGCGGTAAGCCGCGAATTTTACAGGGTTTGCGGCACCGCGCCAAAGGCGCAGACGCTCATTTTCCCGGCGGTTTGCGGCGGCGCCAGGCGATGCCGATGGCGAAAACACAAAGCGCCAGCGCGGCGAGATTGCCCCAGCGCACGAACGGCGTCGCGCCGCGCATGCCGGGTACGTCATGTGTCAGCACGGTGCGGGTGAATTCGGCCGCGGCGGCTTCGACGCGGCCATCGGGCGCGATGACCGCAGTCACGCCGGTGTTGGTGGCGCGCAGCATGTAACGCCCGGTCTCCAGCGCGCGCATCTGTGCGATCTGCAGGTGCTGCTGTGGCGCGATCGAGCGACCGAACCAGGCGACGTTGCTGACATTGACCAGCAAGGTGGCCTGCGGCAACTGGCGGATGATTTCTTCGCCGAAGGCATCCTCGTAGCAGATGTTGATGGCGACCTGCTCGCCGGCTACGGCCAGCGGCTTTTGTTCGATGCCGCCGCGGGCAAAATCCTGCAGCGGGATGGCCAGCTGCGAAACAATCGCACCGAGCAGCGGTCGCAGCGGGATGAACTCGCCGAAGGGCACCAGATGTTGCTTGCGGTAGGTTTGGCTGTCGGCGCTGCCGAGCGAGACCACGCTGTTGTAATAATCACCCTGCGGCAGGCGTTCCGGAATGCCGAGCAGCACGTCGCCGTTGTTGCGCCGGCCATGTGCGGCAAGGGCATCAAGATATTCCGCCGGTACATCGCGCAGGAACAGCGGCAGCGCGGTTTCCGGGAGGATGATCAGCCGCGCATCGCTGGCGCGCACCATGTGCAGATAGGTTTCCAGCGTGCTGCGCAGATGGTCTTCACGCCACTTCAGGTCCTGTTCGATATTGCCCTGGAGCAGGCTGACGGTGACGCGAGTACCGGTGGCTTCGGTCCAGGCCACGGTTTTGAGCGCGGCGCCGGTGATCCAGATGAGCATCAACGCGGCAAGCCACGGCCGAACACTGCGCAGACGCGATCGCAGCGCTGCAAACCGGATCAGCGACAACGCACCGGCGGTGGCAATCAGCAGCAGGGTCACGCCGTGCAGGCCGAGTATGGGCGCATAACCGGCCAGCGGACTGGCGGGCGCCTGCGAGTAACCGGGGTTGAGCCATGGAAAGCCGGTGAACAGCCAGCTGCGCAGCCATTCGATCAGCGTGAAGGCCGCGGGCACGAACACGATCCAGTGCAACGCCGGCGACAGCGTAAAGCGCCGGCTCAGATAACCGATGATGGCCGGATGCAGCGCCAGGTAGGCGCAGAACAGCAGGGTGACCGCGCCGCCCAGCGGCGCCGGCATCGCGCCGAAGGTGTGCAGGCTGACATAAACCCAGGACACGCCGGCGACAAACCAGCCGAGGCCGAAGGCGAAACCGGTGAGCGCGGCGGCACGCGCATCAGCGGCGCGCTGCCAGAGCAGGAACAGTCCGGCAAAGGTCAGCAGCGGCAGCGGATAAAACCCGAATGGCGCGTAGCCGGTGACGGTGAGTGCGCCGAGGCCTGCGGCGAGGGCCCACTCGGCGGTACGGCGTGGCGTCGGCATCGGGATTTATCGGGGCATATCTAAAATATCAATAAAAACAAATACTTGTTTATGCGGCCGGCTTGTCGAGTTTTTTCGTGACCTGCAGCAGGTAAACGCGCCGGCTGTCGGCACGCAGCACGCGGAAGCTCAACTGGTCCACCGTCAGCTGTTCGCCGCGCTTGGGCACGCGGCCGAAGCGTTTGAGCACCAGGCCGCCGACGGTGTCGAATTCTTCATCACTGAAGCTGGTGCCGAAGGATTCGTTGAAGTCGGCGATTTCGGTCAGCGCCTTGACGCGGTAGATGCCGCGCTTTTCCTGGACGATGTTGTCTTCGGCCTCATCGAAATCGTATTCGTCCTCGATGTCGCCGACGATCTGCTCGAGTACGTCTTCGATGGTGATCAGGCCGGCAACGCCGCCGTATTCATCGACGACGATGGCGATGTGGTTGCGGTTCTTGCGGAATTCCTTGAGCAGCACGTTCAGCGGTTTCGATTCCGGGATGAACACCGACGGGCGCAGCATGTCGCGGACGTCGAATTCTTCCTCGCCCGCGTAATAACGCAGCAGGTCTTTTGCCAGCAGGATGCCAATAACGTCGTCCTTGCCTTCGCCGATTACCGGGAAGCGCGAGTGCGCGGTTTCGATGACCAGCGGAATGAAGCGATCCGGGGGGTCATTGACATCGATCACGTCCATCTGCGCGCGCGGCACCATGATGTCGCGCGCCTGCATTTCGGAGACCTGCAGCACGCCTTCGACCATGGCCAGGCCGTCGGCGTCGAGCAGGTTGTTGTCATGCGCCGAGCGCAGCAGCGTCAGCAGCTGTTCGCGGTCTTCGGGTTCGCGCAGCAGGAATGCGGAGAGGCGTTCGAGCAGCGTGGGTTTGTGCGGTTCATCCATAAGGGGGCTGTAATGCGGGGGTCTGTAATACGGGGGTTTGTATTGCGGGGGTCTGTATTGCGGTTCATCCGCCGCGGACGGCGGATGTTTCAGGGGATTGGTAGGGGTCAGGATACCCGAAGCGGGCGAGCAGGGTGCGTTCGCGCCGTTCCATCACCGCGGCATCCTGGTTGTTCTCGTGGCCGTAGCCCTGGAGATGGAGCAGGCCGTGGACGATCATGTGCGCGTAATGCGCGGTTACCGGTTTGCGCTGCATGCGCGCTTCGCGGGTGATCACCGGCGCGCACAGCGCCAGATCGCCTTCCAGCGGCGCGTGATCGCGGAACACGAAGGTCAGCACGTTAGTGGCGTAATCCTTGCGGCGGTAACTGCGGTTGAGCAGCCGGCCTTCGGCCTGGCCGACGATGCGGATGGTGACCTGTGCATCGACGCTCAGCGCAGCACGCGCCCATTGGCGGATACGCGCGGGGGTCGGCACATTGCGGGCAGTCGATGCGTTCTGCACCGCGATCTGCGGCGCGCGTTTTTGTTTTGCCGTGCTCAATCGTCACCGCGCCGCTTGTCGGTCTTGCCGTATTTGTCGTACGCATTGACGATGCGCTGCACCAGCGGATGACGCACGACGTCGGTTGAATCGAAAAAGGTGAAGGCGATGCCGCGCACTTTTTTCAGTACGGCCTGCGCTTCCACCAGCCCGCTGATCTGGCCCTTGGGCAGGTCGATCTGGGTGACGTCGCCGGTAATCACCGCCTTGCTGCCGAAACCGATGCGGGTGAGGAACATTTTCATCTGCTCGCGCGTGGTGTTCTGCGCTTCGTCGAGGATGATGAAGGCGTGGTTCAGCGTGCGGCCGCGCATGAACGCCAGCGGTGCAACCTCGATGGCCTGGCGCTCGAACATCTTGGCGACCTTGTCGTAGCCCATCAGGTCGTAGAGCGCGTCATAAAGCGGGCGCAGGTACGGGTCGACTTTCTGCGCCATGTCACCCGGCAGGAAGCCGAGGCGTTCGCCGGCCTCGACCGCCGGCCGCACGAGAATGATGCGCTGCACGGCATCGCGCTCCAGTGCATCCACCGCACAGGCGACCGCGAGATAGGTCTTGCCAGTGCCGGCGGGGCCGATGCTGAAGGTGATGTCGTGTTTCTGGATGTTGATCAGGTATTCGTTCTGCCGCGGCGTGCGGCCGTGCAGATCTTTTTTCAAGGTGATCAGCCCGGGTGAGGGCACGGCGGCATGCGCGGCGCCTTTGTGACCGGCTTCGATCAGCGCCAGCTGCACTGCATCCAGCGACAGCGGATCGGCGGCCTTGTCGTAGAAATCGCGCAGCACCCGCGTCGCGATGCGGGTGCGATCGGGCGTGCCGGTCAGCGCGAAATGCTCGCCGCGGCGGGTGATGCCGACATCGAGCGCGGTTTGGATCTGGCGCAGATTCTCATCGAGCGCGCCGCACAGGTTGGCGAGCCGGTGGTTGTCGACCGGGGTGAAGCTGATTTCAGCGGGTTTCAATGGGCGGCGATACTGTTTTCAGTGATGGGCTCGCCGCGCAGCGTATGGGCCGATACGGCGGAGATGGTTATTTCGGTGAAGGTGCCGATCAGGTCGCGCGGACCGGCGAAATTGACGACACGGTTGTTGTCGGTGCGCGCGGCGAGTTCGGTGGCATCGCGGCGCGAGGCGCCATCGACCAGCACGCGCTGGCGGGTGCCGACCATGCTGCGGCTGATGATCCGGGCCTGCGCATTGTTTTTCTGTTGTAGTTGCTGCAGGCGCTCCATTTTGACTGCCTGCGGCGTGTCATCGGCGAGGTCCGCGGCGGGCGTGCCCGGGCGGCGACTGTAGACGAAACTGAAGCTGGCATCGAAGCCGATATCGTCGATCAGTTTCAGGGTTGCTGCGAAATCGGCTGCGGTTTCGCCGGGAAAGCCAATGATGAAATCCGACGAGATACAGATGTCCGGCCGTGCTTCACGCAGCCGGCGCACGATGGATTTGTATTCGAGTGCGGTGTAGCCGCGTTTCATCGCGGCGAGAACGCGGTCGGAGCCGGATTGCACCGGCAGATGCACATGGCTCACCAGTTGCGGGATGCACGCATGGGCCTCGATCAGTCGCGGTGTGAATTCCTTCGGGTGCGACGTCGTGTAGCGAATGCGTTCAATGCCCGGGATTTCGGCGACATATTCCAGCAGCAGCGCAAAATCGGCGCCATCGGCTTCGCCGTCGACCGGCGCGCGCCAGGCGTTGACGTTCTGGCCGAGCAGCGTTACTTCTTTGACGCCCTGGGCAGCCAGTTCTGCAACTTCCGTCAGCACATCGTCGAACGGTCGCGAGATTTCTTCGCCGCGGGTGTAGGGCACGACGCAGAACGAACAGTATTTGCTGCAGCCCTCCATGATCGATACGAAGGCGGTGACGCCGTCGACGCGGGCGGGCGGCAGATGATCGAATTTTTCGACTTCGGGAAATGAGATGTCGACCTGCGCTTGTCCGGACGCGCGGCGCGCCGCGATCAGCTGCGGCAGGCGGTGCAGTGTCTGCGGGCCGAACACCACGTCGACATACGGCGCGCGTTTGACGATGGCCGCGCCTTCCTGGCTGGCGACGCAGCCGCCGACGCCAATGATCAGCCGGGGGTTCGCCAGTTTGAGTTCATGGATGCGGCCGAGGTCGCTGAACACTTTTTCCTGCGCTTTTTCGCGCACCGAGCAGGTATTGAGCAGAATGACGTCGGCTTCTGCCGGATTGCCGGTCTGCGTCAGGCCTTGATGGGCGTGCAGCACATCCGCCATCTTGGCCGAGTCATACTCGTTCATCTGGCAGCCGAAGGTTTTGATGTAAACCTTGCCCACGGCTTACTTCTTCGCGCGGTCGAACCGGGCTTCTTCCTCTGGCGTCAGCACAACGATGCGCAGGATTTCGCCGTTGCGATCGAGTTCATAGATGACCTCCGAGCCCGGCCGCAGTTGACCGTGGGTAATCCGGCGGTTGGCGGCGTCAAAAATGAGGCCGCCCGGCGCGAGCCGGTGCGCTTCCTGGTTGAGCATGACCATCGGCAGCATTTGCTGGGTGCCGATTTCCGCGCGCTTGGCATTGGCGGGCAGCGTGCGCTGCGCCCACGCCATATTGGCGGCGGCCAAAAAAGTCAATAAAAGCAGAAACTTACGCATGGCCACACGATAACACGAGAGGCTGGAGCCGGCAACGAAACGGCTGCCGGCAAAAAAGAAATGGTGGCGAGTCAGGGATTTGAACCCCGGACCAATGGATTATGATTCCACTGCTCTAACCACTGAGCTAACTCGCCACGGGAAGGCCGGGCAGTCTAAGGAGCGGGGGTATCCTTGTCAAGCTGAGAAAACCGCATCAACCCCAGGTTTTCCCTGAAAAATCCGTGCCTTGACCGTTTTTTGCCGATTTCCTGACTTCCGGGCTTCTGACCCCGCAACCGAATGAATACTGCAACTGCTAATAGAAACAATGTGAACCTGCACGATGTCGCGATCATCGGTGGCGGGCTGGTGGGCGCCAGCCTGGCTCTGGCTTTACAGCCGGCCGGGCTGAATGTTGCGCTGGTCGAGCCGCAGCCGGCAGCCGTAACGGCGGATGGGGACTGGGACAGCCGCATCTATGCGATCAGTCCGGGCAATGCCGCTTTCCTGACGCGGCTGGGTGTCTGGACAAGGCTGGATCCGCAGCGGGTGCAACGCGTCGAAACAATGGTCATATCCGGTGACCGACGCGACAGCCGGTTGCAGTTCAGTGCCTACGATGCAGGATTGCCCGAACTCGCCTACATCGTCGAGAGCAGTGCGCTGCAGCGTGCGATGCTCGATATGATCGCCGTCGAGCCGGGCGTTTGCATGTTGTGCCCTGCACAGGCGACAGGGCTCGCCGTAATGGATGACGCTGCCCGGGTGACGCTGGCCGACGGTTCTTTGCTGGATGCGCAACTGGTGGTCGGCACCGACGGTCGTGATTCGCTGGTGCGGCGCGAGGCGGGTATCGACGCGAAGATCAGCGATTACCGGCAATCCGGCGTGGTGGCCAACTTCGCCACCGAAAAGCCCCATCACGGCAGCGCTTTTCAGTGGTTTTTCGAAGACGGCATTCTCGCGCTGCTGCCGTTGCCGGGCAACCGGGTGTCGATGGTGTGGTCGACTTCCGAAGAATATACGCAGACGTTGTTGTCGCTGGATGCGCAGGCGCTCGCGGATCGCGTGGCTGAGGCCAGCGGCGGCGCCGTGGGCATGCTGCAGCTGATGACGCCGGCGGCGGCTTTCCCGCTGCGTCTGGCGAAAATTGCGCGCCTGGTGTCGGCGCGTCTCGCGCTCGCCGGCGATGCCGCCCATAATGTTCACCCGCTGGCGGGGCAGGGCGTGAACCTGGGTTTTCGCGATGTGCGTGTGCTGGCCGAAGTGCTGGCGAGTCGTGCGCCGCGCCAGGATTGCGGCGATCTGGCGCTGCTGCGCCGTTACGAACGGGCGCGGCGCGAAGATATTGCCGCCATTGCCATGAGCACTGACGCGTTGCAGAAACTTTTCGGCTCGCGGTCGGTCTTGTTATCCGGGGTACGCAATTTCGGCCTTGGCGCGTTAAACCAACTGCCGGTCCTGAAGAACCTGCTGATCCAGCACGCGGTGGCCTGATCGCCGCACCTGTCAACAACGAGCCTCGTGCTCAGGAAATTATTCATGTTCATCCGAAATGTTCTGGCGCTGTGTATCGGCCTTGCTTTTGTTTTTCAGGCTTGGGCTGACGAAAGCATCGTCCGAAAGAATTTTCAGTCGCGTTTCCCGGGCATGAAAATCGAATCGATCGCGCGTACGCCTTTTCCCGGGCTGTATGAGGTGGTGTTTGACGGGCAGGTGGTTTACACCGATGAAAAACTCGCTTATTTGATGAACGGCAACCTGTTTGATCTGCGCACAACTCAGGAGCGCAACCTGACGCAGGAACGCCGCGACCAGATGGCCACCGGCGCGCTGGCCAGCGCCCAGGGCAACGCCATCAAGCGGGTGCGCGGTAACGGCAAGCGCGTGGTTTATACCTTCGAAGATCCGAACTGCGGCTATTGCAGGGAACTGCAGAAGGAACTCAATAAGATGACCGACGTTACCGTCTACACCTTCCTGCTGCCGATTTTGTCGCCGGATTCGGTCGAAAAATCGAAGGCCGTCTGGTGCGCCAAGGATCGTTCACGAACCTGGGATGATCTGATGAACAAGGCGGCGCTGCCGGCAAATGCCGCGAAAAACTGCACAACGCCGCTCGAAGAAAATGCCGCGCTGGCAAAACGTTTCGGCGTTCGCGGTACGCCGGCGATTTATCTGGCGAACGGCCAGCAGATTGGCGGCTTTTTGCCGGCCGACAAGATCGAGCAGGCGCTGGCCGCCCTCAAATAACACCGCACGATTTCATGTAGTCCGTCGATGATTGCCGGCGCGTGGAACGCATCACCGGCCGGCCGCTGGCCGTGGCGACGCCTGCTGCCGGCGTTGATCGCGTCGGCGCTGGCGCATTACCTGATCGTTGACGGCTGGCCGCCATCCGGCGGCATAGCGCATGTTCCCGCGGCAAGGCTGCAACTGCAGGCCCAGCTGGAATTGCCGGGCGAACCGCTTGTGGTGCCGGAGATCCGGTCGGGCGAACGACCCGTTGAGCCGATACTGGCGCCGCCGGCGGCGCCAGCGGTAGCGACGCCGCCGGCTGTTGCGGCCGTCGAGCGGCAGCCTGCGCCAAGCGCGGGTGCCGCAGTGCCTGATTCGCGCATTTATCCGGCGCGCGAACTGGACCGTTATCCGTTCCCGCTGGCGCCGCTGGATCTGCGTGCCGTCCCGGGCCAAATGGGTATTGTGCGTTTCTGGATCACGATCGACCCCGCCGGCAATGTGGTTGATGTTGAGCGGGTTGAAAACGATGTGCCGGCGGCCCTGGCGTCGCTGGCCCGCCAGTTGCTGCTGGCGACACGATTTGAGCCCGGGGTCAAGGAAGAGCGTCCTGTAAAGTGCCGGATTTTGCTGGAACTGCGCTACGGATCGTGAGTGTATTGACGTCGGTTACGGCGGCGCTTTGGGTTAAAATTGTCTTCTACCTTCATTTTGCGAAAGCGCAGCATGAGCACCTCGTCAGGGGCCCATAACGCTGTTTCCTGCTCCGCGAGCGCATTGGCGCCAGCGGTGAGTTCCTAGGTTCAGCACATCATGCGTCTGCGCATACTCGGCTGCTCCGGCAGCATCGGCGGACAACAGCACCGGACGACTTCGTTCCTGCTGGATCAGGATATCCTTATCGATGCAGGCACCGGTGTCGGCGAGCTTTCCCTGGCGGAACTGGCGCTGATCGACCATGTGTTTGTGACGCATTCACATCTGGATCACGTCGATTCCATTGCCTTCGTTCTGGACTCCGTCGGCGCGTTGCGGCCGAAACCGCTGACCGTGCATGCCACGGCGCCGACGATCGGGATTCTGAAAAAGAACCTGTTCAACTGGGACATCTGGCCCGACTTCACGGTGATTCCGACCCCTCAGGAACCGTTCATGCGTTACCAGGAAATAGCCGTCGGCAACGTCATCGACATCGGCAAAGGGCGCACGATTACCGCGTTACCGGCCAACCATACGGTGCCCGCGGTCGGTTACTGGCTGAACAGCGGGAAAGGCAGCCTGGTGTTCAGCGGTGATACCGGTCCGAACGATGCGTTGTGGGAGGTCGTCAACGGCGTCGACAATCTGAAATACCTGATTATCGAAACCGCTTTTTCCGACAAGGACCGCCGTCTCGCCGAACTGGCGCTGCATTTGTGTCCGTCGATGCTCGGCGAGGAACTGGCGAAGCTGAAGCGTCCGGCCGAGGTTTACATTACTCACCTCAAGCCCAGCGAAATCGAACTGACGATGCAGGAGATCGAAGAGCTTTCCACCCCGGTTCCGCCCCGGCTGCTGCATAACAACCAGGTTTTCGACTTCTGATGCGGAATGCGGGCGCGGCTTGTGCGTCCGCCGGTCAGCACGGAGAATTTCCTCAGGGGCGCCGCGGATCCGGCGCAGGCATTTCAGCAGGCATTCCAATTCCAAGATGAAAAAAGAAGTCCCAGTAGAAAAACTCGAATTCGGCGTGTTCATCGCCGAACTGGACCGCCCATGGACGGAAACGCCGTTCATGTACCAGGGCTTTATCCTCAGCAACGAGAAGCAACTGGAAGCGCTGAAGAAATACTGCAAAAAAGTTTATATCGACCTCGAGAAGGGGCCGGACCTTCCCGATCGCAGTCAGTTGCTGACCGGTGACGTGGGCGGTCCGCCGAAGCCGCCGCCCCCGCTGGGCCCCAGTGTACTGACCACCATCAAGACCAGGGTGGCCTACCGTGAACAGGCCACGGTTGATGAAGAGTTGCCGGTGGCCCGTACCGCGCAGCGCCAGACCGAGGTCGTGCTCAAGGAAATCATGAGCAACGTCGAAGCCGGCAAGGCACTCGATGCGCCACGGGTGCAGGAGGCGGTGACCAGCATGACGGACAGCGTGGTGCGCAATCCGGACGCGATGATGCTGCTCGCCAAACTCAAGCAGAAGGGCGGGCATACGCTGGACCGTGCTTTCGGCGTATCGATTTACATGCTGACTTTCGGACGTTTTTTGCAATTGCCGCGCGAACAGCTTGATCTGCTGGGCATGGTCGGCCTGCTGCAGGACGTCGGCATGACCGCGGTGCCCGAGGAAGTGGTGGCCAAGAAGGGGTCGCTCAGCAAGGTCGAGCTGATGGTGTGCCGCAGCCACATTACCCATTCGGTGGCGATACTCAGGGACACTCCGGGACTGCCGCCCGAACTGCCTGCACTGGCGGCGCTGCATCATGAGCGGTATGACGGCAGCGGCTACGACAAGGGGCTGAAGGGAGATCAGATCGGTCTGTTTGGTTCGATCGCCGGCCTGGTCGACTGTTTCGACGCGATGATTCATACGCGGTCCTACGGCGAAGTGTATTCGCCGTCGAACGCGCTCAATTATCTGTATAACGCGCGCAACAGTCTGTTCGACGGCCCGTTGGTCGAGCAGTTCGTGCAATGCATCGGCATTTTCCCGGTCGGCGCTCTGGTCGAGCTGAATTCCGGCGAGATCGGCATCGTGATCGCGCAGAATATGGTGCGGCGCCTGCTGCCGCGGGTGATGGTGGTTCTCGACGCAAAAGGCAACCCGTTGCATCCGCAGATGATCCTCGATCTGGCGCAGGAGCCGAAGGCCTCGCCGGGTGTTCCTTACCGCATCAAGCGCACTCTGGAGCAGGGCAGTGTCAACATTGATCCCTCCGAATTCTTCCTCTGAAACGACCGACGGCGAAGCCGCCCCCAGCCTCGATGCGCTGACGGCGCGGCTTGCCGAGGAATTCGGCGCCGGACCCGACACCTTATCAACCGTCGCCGCGGTGTTTGCCGATGTGCGCGAGCTCGCACCGGACCTGTTCGTACCGGCCGCCGGCGCTCTGGATGCGGCGTTTGCCAAAGCCGGCGCCGGTCCGGCACCGATTATGGCGGCGCTGGGGGAATGGGCGCTTGATGCCGAGGGCGAACCGCTGGAGCGCATGCGCCGCGACTGCCAGCGTTTCCAGGCGGCGATGACCCGCGGTGCACTGCGCTTGTACGCGGCGGAGCCGGAACGTTGCGCGGACAGCCTGATTGCCCTGCAGCGCTTCAACTTCCTGCAACTGGCCCTGCTGGCGTCGCTGGCCGCGCGTGGCCAGGATGAGGGCGGCGTGGTGCGCACGCTGCCGACGCCTGAATACGCGTCGTTCATGGAAATTTTCCGCACTGCCATCGAGACGCACAAGCAGGACGGCAAACACCTCGCCCTGTTGCTGCTGCAGGTCGGTAAAACCGAGCAGATCGACCGCCAGTTGGGCCTGCAGAAAGGCGAGGCGTTCATGCTGCGGGTGACGCGGCGTATGCGCGAGGGTGTGCTGCGCAAACAGGATCAGCTGGGCCGTATCAGCCGCGACCAGTTTGCCTGCTTGTTGCCGCGCATCGCCGGCGAAGGCGTGGCGATACTCGCCGCCAACAAGGTGCTCGGTGCTCTGGAAGCGCCGATTCCGCTCGGCGATCGTTCGTTTGATACCGATGCGGTGATCGGCATTGCGTTGTTTCCGGAGCATGGCAGCGACCCGCAGACGCTGGTGCGCAATGCCAAACTGGCCGTCAGGGAAGCGCGCAACGCGCCGGGTCGCACGGTTGTTTATGATCCGGCCCATGGCGCCAGCGAGGAGCGCGAGATGCGCTACGAATCCCGCCTTCGCATGGCCTTGGAGCAGGGTACGCTCGGCCTGGTGTTCGAACCGCAACTCGACGCGCAGTCGGGACGCATCGGCGGGCTCGACTGCATCCTGCGCTGGACCGATACCGAACTCGGCGAGGTATCCGAAGCGCAGGCCCTGCAGACCGCAGAGACTTCGGGGGTGATCCGCGAACTGACCTGGTGGATCTTCAACAATGCCTTGCGTCAGGGCGCCGAGTTTGCGCGCGCCGGACTCGAGTGCAAGCTGGGGCTCAAGGTTTCCGCGAGCGGACTGTTGCAGCCGGATTTTCCCGAGTTCGTCGATCGTGCACTGCGTACCTGGGGCGTGCCGCCGGGACGTGTGGTCATCGGCATTCATGAGACTGCGATTGCGGGGGATCTCGGTCCGGTCAAGGACGCGCTGTCAAGGCTGAAGCGGCTGGGTGTGCGTCTGGGCATCGACGGGTTTGCCACGGGCGCATCGTCGCTGAGCAATCTCGCGCAATTGCCGTTCGATGAACTGAAGCTGAGCGCGAGTTTTGTCACTGACATGCAGCGTTCGGAAATCCACAACAAACTGGTGCGCGCGCTGGTCAGACTTGCGCGCGATCTCGGATTCAGACTGACGGCGGAAGGTGTCAACGACGGGCAGACGGTAGTGGCGTTGCTCGGCATCGGTTGCGAACGCGTACAGGGCGCGCATGTCAGTGAGCCGTTGACTGCGCAGGACATCCTGATTTTTGAACAAAGCGGTTCGGGACTGGCAAAACTGCGTCTGTCCGACCTTTGATCCGTTCAGCCGCCGGGAGTGCGTAGATGGAGATCAGCGCCGAAGTCGTCCGTGGCATTCTCGAGCACCGGCTCACGCCGGCAGCTGTCGAGCGCCTGCTGGCCGAGTTGCCGGACGCCGGCAAGGCCCAGTTGCTGTTGCGCATTGCCGCCGTGGCACGCCGCAACACTGCGCTGGTCAATGTCGCGAACCGCGTTTCCGACACGCTGTCGCTGGATGTTCTGTTTACCCGCCTGCTGGAGGTGGTGACGGCATCGCTTGATGCCGAACGCAGTTCGCTGTTCCTGCACGATGCCGAAACCGGCGAGTTGTTTTCCCGTGTGATGCAGGGCAATGCCGTGGGCGAGGTGCGTTTTCCCGTTGGCCAGGGCATTGCGGGTTCGGTATTCACCAGCGGTCGCGGCGAAATCATCCCCGACGCCTATGCGGATCCGCGCTTCAACCGCTGGGTCGATACCGAAACCGGTTACCGCACCCGTAACCTGCTGTGCGTGCCGATCCGCAACAACCGCAATGAAGTCATTGGCGTTACCCAGGCGCTGAATAAACGCACGGGTGAATTCGACACTGAAGACCAGCAGGCGCTCGAGGCGCTGGCTTCGCAGGCCGCCGCCGCGCTGGAAAACGCGCGCATGTTCGAGCGGGTCGAGCGCTCACAGCGCGAGGAGGCGCTGCTGCTGGATGTGGTCAGCTCGATCACATCAGAAATCAAGCTTGATCCGTTGCTTGAAAAAATTCTTGCGGCAGCGACGCTGCTGCTCGGCGCCGACCGCGGGGCACTGTTCCTGTACGATGTCGCAAGCAACGAATTGTGGTCGCGGGTCGCCGGCGGCGAGGGATCGGGTGTCATCCGTTTTCCCGCTGGTGTGGGCATTGCCGGAGAATGTTTCACCACCGGAAACTGCATCAATATCGACGATGCCTATCGCGATCCGCGCTTCAATCAGGCCGTGGACAAGGACACCGGTTACCGCACGAGCAACATCCTGTGCATGCCCATCGCCACCCGCGGCGGCAACAAGGTCGGCGTGATGGAGATTCTCAACAAGAAAGAGGGCATGTTCACCGCCGGCGATCAGCGGCGCCTGGAAGCGCTGTGCGCGCAGGCGGCGGTGTCGATCGAGAACGCACAACTGTTTGAAGATGTCAGCGATTCGCGCAATTACAACGAAAGCATCCTGCGCAGCATGAGCAATGGCGTGGTCACGCTCAATGCCGGCAACGTTGTCAGCAAGGTCAATCAGTCGGCGTTGCGCATTCTGCAGCGTGCCGAAAGCGACGTGCTGGGGCTCCAGATCAGCGAAATCTTCAAGGGCCCCAACAGCTGGGTGACCCACAGCCTCGACAAGGTGCAGCGTACCGGACGCACCGACAGCACGGTCGATTCCGACCTGGTGCTCGGTGTGCGGCAGGCGGTGTCGGTCAACATGACGGCCGTGCCGCTGCAGGACATGCGTGATAAACGCATCGGTTCGATGCTGATCATGGAGGACATCACGCGCGAGAAGCGGTTGCGCAACACGATGTCGCGCTATATGAGCAAGGCCGTGATGGACGAGCTGCTGGAAGGCGGTAACGCGGCGCTGGGCGGCGTTAATCGCGAGGTCAGTGTGCTGTTTTCCGACATCCGCGGGTTTACCACCATGTCCGAGCGGCTGGGCGCGCGCGAAACGGTGGCCATGCTCAACGACTACTTCACCGACATGGTCGACGTCGTTTTTGCGCATAACGGCATTCTCGACAAGTATATCGGCGACATGATCATGGCGGTGTTCGGATCGGTGCGCTCGCGCCAGGATGATGCGGCGAACGCCGTGATGGTCGGCAGCCGGATGATGATGGCCTTGCGCGAACTCAACCTGCGGCGGGCCGCGGTGGGGCAGGAGCAGATCAACATCGGCATCGGCATCAGCACGGGCGATGTAGTGGCCGGCAGCATCGGCTCGCCCAAGCGGCTGGAATATACGGTGATCGGCGACCGGGTCAATCTTGCCGAGCGTCTGCAGAATGCCAATAAATATTACGGCACGGGCGTGCTGATGTGCGAGACGACGGCAGCGCGGTTGCGCACGCCGGTGCGCATGCGCGATCTGGATCTGATTCGCGTCCGCGGCATGCAGAGGCCGGTATCCCTGTGTGAAGTGCTGGAACACCATACCGCGGAAAGTTTCCCGCATATGGACGAGGTGATTTTCGCTTTTGCCGAAGCGGTCGCCCACTATCGCGACCGCAATTGGGATCAGGCGATCCGCCTGTTCAGCGAGGCGCTCAAGGCCAATCCCGCCGACCGACCGTCCAGCCTGTATCTCGAGCGCTGCGAAATCTATCGCAAGACGCCGCCGCCTGCGGACTGGGATGGCGTGTGGTCGCTGAAATCGGATTAAGTCCCGGTTTTAGCAGTCGAAGGTTTATTCGCAAAAGCTGAAGTCCACCGCCGGCGTGCGCCCGGAAATCCGTTCGGCCAGCGCCGCACCGGCGCCGCAAGACTGCGTCCAGCCCAGCGTGCCGTGCCCCGTGTTGAGCCACAGGTTGCGGTAGCGCGTGCCACCGATGTACGGCACGTTTGATGGGGTCGCCGGGCGCAGTCCGGCCCACAGCAGTGCGTGATCAGTGTCGGCGGCGCCGGGAAACAGCTCGCTGACCCGGCGCAGGATGGCATCACAGCGCGCCGCCGTCAGCGTCGTGTCGTAACCGGTGAATTCTGCCGTGCCGGCGATACGCAGCCGTTCGCCGAGGCGTGAATACACCAGCTTGTGTTCATCGTCGGTCAGTGAAACTGTAAAGGCGCGCTGCGGATTCACGATCGGCAGCGTCACCGAATAACCTTTCACCGGATAGATGCGCAGATTGATGCCCAGCGGACGCATCAATGCGGCGCTGCGCACGCCGAGGCACACGACGCAGCCTTCGAGGTTCAGCTGTTCTGTGGAGCCGTCGGCCAGCCGCAATTTCACGCTGGCGATACTTCCGCCCTCGCCCGGCAGCAGCGTTTCAACGGCTGTGCCAAAGCGGAAGTCCACACCCAGTGCCGTGCATCGCGCCGCGAGTTCAACAGTGAAGCGATGGGCGTCGCCGGATTCATCGTGTGGCGAGTAGGTGCCACCCGCGATACGGCTGCGCTGCGGCGCCAGTGCCGGTTCGATCGCGATGCATTCCTCTGCAGATTTGGATTCCAGCGTGCAACCCGCGTCGCGCATCAATTGCGCCGCGTGCTGCGCGGCGCGCCATGCGTCGGGTCTGGTGTAGAAATGCAGGATGCCGCGCGTCTGCTGGTCGTACTGGATGCCGGTTTCGGCACGCAGTGCCTGCAGCGTGGCACGGCTGTAGTTGCCCAGCGCCACCAGTTGGCGGATGTTATGGCGCAGCCGCGCTGGCGTGCATTGGCGCAGGAACGCGAACCCCCAGCGCCATTGCTGCCAGTCGGCGCGCAGGCGGAACAGCAGCGGCGCATCCTCGCGGCCAAGCCAGCGCAGGATTTGCAGCGGTGCCTGCGGGTTGGCCCAGGGTTCGGCGTGCGACACCGAAATCTGCCCGCCGTTGGCAAACGAGGTTTCCAGTCCCGGACCCTCGCGCTGGTCGATGACGGTGACTTGGTGGCCGGCTTTGCGCAGGTACCACGCGGTGGCAATGCCCGTGACCCCGGCGCCGAGAACAACGATTTTCATCGGCGCATGAAATCCTGGTTTGTGGAGGGCAATGAAAAAAACATCAATAAAAACATATATTTATTTAATAGCATGCGCTTACTTTACGGGCCTCTGGCAGGGGCGGTCATTCAAGCGGGCCACAGCGCCGGATCGCTGCCCAGCGGCACGGGCGGCCGCTCCCAGCGCGCCGGGGTATCGCTCATTTGCACCACTGGTTTGAGGTGGCGCAGCGAGCCGAAGAGGGACGGCGATTCAGCATAGAGATCGGCGATTTCGGCGGCAGGCGGCACCATGCTTGCAACAGTATCTTCCCGGCCAAGGGCGGCGGTCATTTCGCGGATCCATGCGGATGTGCGTTCCAGCGACAACTGCACATGCCAGGAGCCGCCTTGCTGTGCGCGACGTTGCAGTGCGAGCATCGCGCCGAATGCGCCCAGATAACCGGTCAGGTAATCCAGCGGCTGGCAGGGCAGGCGCGCCGGATCACCGCTACCCGTCCAGGTCAGTCCGCTGGCGGCGGCCACCAGGGTGTCGTAACCGCGGCGCTGCGCCCATGGACCGGCCCGTGAAAAGGCACTGATCGTCACGTAAACAATGCCGGGCCGCCGTTCGGCCAGCGCTGCCGGTGAAAAGCCGCGCCGTTCCAGCGCGCCCGGGCGATAGGCATTGAGAAATATATCGGCATTGTCAATCAGGCCGTGCAGCGCATGTACGCCGGCCGCTGTATCCAGATCCACCGCGCAGGAATGTTTGCCGAAGCCGGTGTCGATTACCAGCGATTCGATCGACGGCAGGTGTGTCGCACCAACTTGCAAGACGGTGGCGCCATGTTCGGCCAGCGTGCGCGCGGTCATCGGTCCGGCGATGACCCGGGACAGATCGAGTACGCGGATATCGGAAAGCGGGCGCGCGGCGCTGGCCGGCGGCTGCGGCGGCGCATCGCCGATCCGGGTGATTTCAATCAGCGGCAACGCCGTCGTGGCGCGCGCCTGCGGGTGCGATTCCCAGGCCGCGGGCGTGCGCACGACCACGCCGCACAAGCCACGCTGGCCTGCGGCATCCTCGATGTCCGCCGCCGACCAGGTCGCCAGCGCAGCACGCAGGGCTGCGGGATCGTTGGGCACGTCGAACAGTTTCAGCAATCCGTCGCGCAGATGCGCGAAATTGCCGTGCAGGTATACCCACTCGCCGTCGCGTACCCGGTAATAACCGGTAATCGGGTCCCAGGATTTCACGGCTTCGCCGTTGACGCGGAGGTAAGTCGCCGAGGTCATCGCCAGCGTTGCAGCGCGGGTGTCGACCCCGACCTGCTGCAGTTTGCCGCCGCGTAACTGCCATAGCGCCGCGGCGGCCAGTCCGGTGGCGCCCAGCGCAGCGCTGGCGAGTGTGCCGATAGGCAGTGACGTCGGCAGCATGTTGGCAGACGGTGCGATCTGCAACGCGGACAGCGGGGCGTCGCGCCAGCCGGCGCTGTCGAGGATTGAGCGCAAGGCGCGCTGCGTACGCTCAGACATATTCTTTGAACGGGTCAGTTTGCAGCGCCATTGACCGGATAACCGGCCGGCAACAGCACCCACATCCGCAACGACTGTTTCATGCGGCCGGCTTCGCGGCCGGCGTCATCGCCGTAACCCCAGAAGAAATCGGCGCGCACCGCGCCGCGGATCGCTGATCCGGTGTCCTGCGCGAGCATCACCTGGTTCAACGGTTTTGCACTCAGCGGCCAGGTGGTGGCGAGGAATACCGGCGCGCCCAAGGGCACGAAGCGCGGATCGACGGCAATCGAGCGGCGCGTCGTCAACGGCACACCCTGCGCGCCCAGCGGACCGCCCAGGCCCGGCGGCAGTTCACGGAAAAACACATAACGCGGGTTGTAGTCGAGCACGGCACGCAGTTTGTCGGGATTTTGCTGCGCCCAGGCTTTGATGCCCTGCATCGATGCGCGATCCGGCGTCAGTTCGCCGCGGTCGATCAACAGGCGGCCGATCGAACGGTAGGGGTGCCCGTTGTGATCGGCATAACCGACGCGCATCACGCTGCCGTTTTCGAGATCGAGGCGGCCCGATCCCTGGATCTGCAGAAAGAACAGTTCGACGGGATCGTCGACCCAGGCGATTTCGCGGCCGCGCAACGGCGCAGCACCGGCTTCAATCTGCATGCGGTCAAAATAAGGCACCACGCGTTTGCCGTCGATGCGCGCCCGTGCGCGTGCATCGCGCGGCTCGGCGCTGAACGCCGGCAGATCGAGCGTCAGCAGATCATCGGGTACGCCGTAAACCGGATAACGGTAGCGTGCAGACGGTGTGCGGCTGCCGCGCAGCAGCGGTTCGTAATAACCGGTGGCGAGCCCCTCGCTACCGCCGTCCGGTTGCAGCAACTGGTGGGGCGTGAACTGGGTTTCGAAAAAGCGCCGCGCCTGCTCGCGGTTGGGCCGTTGCAGCGTAGCGGCTGCGGTGCATACCGATCGCCAGACTTCCTGCGCTTTCAACGTGCCGCAACTGATCAGCAGCGCGCCCCAGGCTGCCGCCGGATCGTCATCGCGCCAGCCCGGCAGGTCGGTCCAGGCGCCGCGCCGCAGATGACTGGCGGCGAGCGGGGCCGTGGGCTGTGTGGCCACCGGTGGTTCGGGTTGTGCTGGCGATGGCGCAGGCGTGGGCGCGATCACCGCTGCCGGCACCGGCGGTTCTACGGGTTTTTCCGGTGTGGCACGGCAGGCGAGCAGTGCAACTGTGCCGGCGAGCGCGGTGAGCAACGTCCGCAGCCGCAGTTTGTTAAAGTCGGGTTTATGCATCGGCAAATCCAGGCGAAAGACAGGGCGCAATGAGCGGATTGATTTGGTTTTTGATCGAAGTCGGCGTGGCGGTTTCGCTGCTGGTCG
The DNA here is from genome assembly GCA_903933915.1 of uncultured beta proteobacterium. Lineage (GTDB taxonomy): Bacteria > Pseudomonadota > Gammaproteobacteria > Burkholderiales > SG8-41. The sequence goes on from CAIZLW010000232.1 coordinate 25,935, forward strand.
GCATCGTCTGGCTGACCTGGCCGCGTCGCGAGGAGGATGACTCCGATGCTTCGGGAAAATCCTGAGCTGCCGTTTTTTCCAGCGTGATCAGGCGGAACCAGCCGCCGGCCATCGCCGGCTGATCGTCGATCACCCGCAAACCGGTGACGCCGGCGAGCACGTCCTCGAATACGACGTCGGTCCTGGTGGCAATCCGCCGCATCAGCGGATTGAGCATCCGGCGCAGCAGGGCGGCCTCGCCGCGGCGCAGGAATTTATCCAGCACGAACAGTTTGCCGCCGGTGCGCACGACCCGCGCGGATTCGCGCAGCGCGGCGCGGCTGTCGGGCACGATGGCCAGGATCAGATGCAGCAGCACATGATCGACACTGTCATCCCGGAACGGCAGGCGCTGGCTGTCGCCCTGTATCCATTGCACGTCCAGTTTGCCGCGGCGCGGCTGCGCCCGGTCGAGCATGGCGCGGGTAAGGTCAAGCGCAGTGTACCGATGCGTCGCCGGCAGCAGCGGCAGATCGAGCCCGGTGCCAATGCCATTGAGAAAAATATGCGCGCCGGCCGAAGGCAGTCGGGCGAGACTGCGCGCCCGCACGCGGGCCAGCGCAGGGCCGATCAGCCAGTCGTAGACCGGTGCGAGCCGTGTGTAGCTGGTGCGGAGCGACATGCGCGCGGAACCCGGGCGCGACCGTTTAGTGCAGCACGCGCGGCACCGACAGCGTGAACTCGGGGATGGACGCGTCAAAGCGGGTGCCGTCGTCGGCGACCATCTGGTAACTGCCGCGCATCGTGCCGACGGGCGTCGTCAGCATCGAGCCGCTGGTGTATTCGAAGCTTTCGCCGGGTTTCAGCTTGGGCTGTGCGCCGACCACGCCCTGGCCTTTGACTTCCTGCACCAGGTTGTTGGCGTCGGTGATGATCCAGTGCCGGCTGAGCAGTCGCGCGGGTACTGCACCGGTATTGGTGATGGTGATGGTATAGGCGAAGGCGTAGCGCCCTGCATCGGCATCCGACTGCTCTGCAATGTACAGGGCGCGGGGTGAAACGCTGATCTGGTATTTGGATTCGGTCATGGCCCTATTCTCGCATTCACGGCGCGGCGGCGGAAGTTGGCATTCGCTTCATTGGACCGCCAGAACAGGTAAAATCCCCCTGAACCGAATCCGGATATCGTCATGACCCACCGCATCGCGCCCAGCATCCTGTCCGCCGACTTCGCCCGTCTGGGTGAGGAAGTGAAAGCCGTCGTCGCAGCCGGCGCGGATATCATCCATTTCGACGTGATGGACAATCACTACGTACCCAATCTGACCATCGGGCCGATGGTCTGCCAGGCGATCCGCCCGCTGGTCCAGGTGCCGATTGACGTGCACCTGATGGTCAAGCCGGTCGACCGCATCATCCCGGATTTTGCCAAGGCCGGCGCCAACATCATTTCCTTCCACCCCGAGGCCTCCGAGCACATCGACCGCACCATCGGCCTGATCAAGGAGCAGGGTTGCAAGGCTGGACTGGTGTTCAATCCGGCCACGCCGCTGGATTATCTCGACCACGTGCTCGACAAGCTCGATCTGGTGCTGATCATGTCGGTCAATCCGGGTTTCGGCGGGCAGTCGTTCATTCCGGGGGCGCTGGCGAAAATCAAGGCCGTGCGCGAGCGCATCGCGCGCAGCGGCCGCGATATCTGGCTGGAAGTCGATGGCGGCGTCAAAACCGACAATATTGCCGAGATCGCCAAAGCCGGCGCCGACACATTTGTTGCCGGTTCCGCTATTTTTGGTGCCAAGGATTACAAGGCCACCATCACGGCGATGCGCACGGCACTCGCCCAATCCTGACTTTCTTTCGTGTTCAATGTGCGGTTTCGGCCGCACAGGCATCCTGTTACCGTAAAAATGAAAAACCAGTTTCCGCTGATTGTCGAGGCCGTGATGATCGATCTCGACGGCACGCTGCTCGACACCATTCCCGATCTCGCCGCCGCCACCAACCTGATGCTTGAAGCACTGGGCGAGGCCGTGTTGCCGCTGGATACCGTGCGCAATTTTGTCGGCAAGGGCATCCCGCGGCTGGTCGAACGTGCGCTGGCGCGCGACATCGATGGCCACGCCGGCACCGAGACCCTGGCGCGCGCGCTGCCGGTGTTCGAGCGGTTTTATACCGAGGTCAACGGCCGCCACACGACCATGTATCCGGGCGTGCGGGAGGGCCTCGAGCAGATGCAGGCTGCGGGATTTCGTCTGGCCTGTGTCACCAACAAGGCGGGTGCGTTTACGGTGCCCTTGCTCGAGCGCATGGGTTTGGCTCAATTTTTTGAACAGACGGTTTCCGGCGATACGCTGGCGCGCAAGAAGCCTGATCCGATGCAGTTATTGCATGTCTGCCAGCAGTTCGGCATTGCCCCGGCGCGCATGCTGATGGTCGGCGATTCGGGCAACGACGCGCTGGCGGCGCGGGCTGCCGGTTGCCCGGTGTTCTGCGTGCCTTACGGTTACAACGAGGGCCACGATGTGCATGGCCTTGATGTTGATGCTATAGTAGGCGCGCTTACTGATTGTATCCCTTTGATTAGAAAGCCTTAATCATGCTGCCCTCGATAAAGTGCGAAATCCGGACTGGAGCCTGGCGCTGGCGTTGCTGAACACGCGTTTGCCGCCGCACCGCCCTTTCGTACTTTTTTCGTGGAGCAAGACATGACCGAATCAGAATTCAATCGCCTCGCCGCAGCGGGTTACAACCGCGTGCCGCTGGTGCTCGAGACCTACGCCGATCTCGACACCCCCCTGTCGATCTACCTGAAGCTTGCCAATCAGCCGCAAACCTATCTGCTGGAATCGGTGGTCGGCGGCGAACGCCATGGTCGTTATTCCTTCATCGGACTGGCCGCACGCACCCGTATCGAAGTTCGCGGCTATGACTGCATTGAAATCGTCGATGGCCGCGAGATCGCGCGCGAACGTGCCGAGGATCCGCTGACCTTTGTCGAGAAATACCTGCAGCGCTTCAAGGTCGCGACCGATCCGCGGCTACCGCGGTTCTGCGGCGGCCTGGTCGGTTATTTCGGCTATGACACCGTGCGTTATATCGAGAAACGGCTGGCCAGTGGCGCGAACAAGCGTGATGAACTGGGTACGCCGGATATCATGCTGCTGGTGTCGGAAGAAATCGCCATCGTCGACAATCTGTCGGGAAAACTGTCGCTGGTGGTTTATGCCGAACCGGGCAAGCCCGGCGCCTATGCCGCTGCGCACCAGCGGCTCGCGGAACTGCTGGAAAAGCTGCGGGCGCCGGTCAAACTTCCCGGAAGTGCGCCGACGAAATCGGAGCCTGCGGTATCCGGATTTGGCGAGGCGGCCTATTACAAGGCGGTTGATCGCGCCAAGCACTATATTTTCGAAGGCGACATCATGCAGGTGGTGCCGTCGCAGCGCATGAGCAAGCCCTTCCACGCGACGCCGCTGTCGCTGTACCGTGCGCTGCGCACGCTGAACCCGTCGCCATACATGTTCTACTTCGATTGCGGCGATTTCCATGTGGTCGGTGCTTCGCCCGAGATCCTCGCCCGGCTGGAAGGTGACATCGTGACGGTGCGGCCGATTGCGGGCACCCGTCGCCGAGGTGCGACACCGGAAGAAGATGCCGCGCTGGCGGAAGAACTGCTGGCCGACGCCAAGGAACGCGCTGAACACATCATGCTGGTCGATCTTGGCCGCAACGATGCCGGCCGTGTCGCCGAGACCGGCAGCGTGCGCGTCACCGAACAGATGGTGATTGAACGGTATTCACACGTGATGCACATCGTATCCAACGTCGAGGCGCGGCTGAAGCCGGGATTGACGGCGATCGACGTGCTGCGCGCGACGTTCCCGGCAGGCACCGTGTCCGGCGCACCGAAAGTGCGCGCGATGGAAATCATCGACGAACTGGAGCCGGTCAAACGCTGCATCTATGCCGGCGCCGTCGGTTATCTGGGATTCCACGGCAACATGGATGTGGCTATCGCGCTGCGCACCGCTGTGGTCAAGGACGGGAAGCTGCATGTGCAGGCGGGCGGCGGTGTCGTTGCCGATTCGCAGCCCGAGGCCGAATGGCAGGAAACACAGAGCAAGGCGCGGGCGCTGCTGCGGGCGGCGGAAATCGCCGAAGCCGGCCTCGACACCCGGCTGGATTGAGGAGAGCGCCATGCTGCTGATGATCGATAACTACGATTCATTCACCTACAACCTGGTGCAGTATTTCGGCGAACTCGGCGAAGACATTGCCGTCCACCGTAACGATGAAATCACGCTCGACGACATTGCGCGGATGAAGCCGGCGCGCATCGTGGTGTCACCGGGGCCCTGTACGCCGAATGAAGCAGGGGTATCAGTGCCGGCGATCAAGGCGTTCGCCGGTAAGATTCCGATCCTCGGCGTCTGTCTCGGCCACCAGAGCATCGGCCAGGCCTTCGGCGGCAAAATCATTCACGCTAAGCAACTGATGCATGGCAAGACCTCGTTGATCCAGCACGAGGGTGCGGGGGTGTTCCGCGGTCTGCCGCAGCCTTTTTCGGCGACCCGCTACCACTCGCTGGTGATCGAGCGTAGCAGTCTGCCGGAATGCCTGGAAGTGACGGCATGGACCGAAGACGGTGAAATCATGGGGGTGCGCCACAAGACGCTGGCGGTCGAGGGCGTGCAGTTCCATCCCGAATCGATACTGACTGAACACGGCCATCAGATGCTGAAGAATTTTCTGGAGGATGCCCCGCGATGAAGCCGCAGGAAGCGCTGACACGCATCATTGAACACCGCGAAATTTTTCATGACGAAATGCTGTCGCTGATGCGGCAGATCATGAGCGGTGAGGTGTCGCCGGTGCTGATCGCGGCGCTGGTTTCCGGGCTGCGCGTGAAAAAGGAAACCATCGGTGAAATCGCTGCGGCGGCGACGGTAATGCGCGAATTCGCCACCCACGTAACAGTGCCGGATGTGCCGGAGCTGATTGATACCTGTGGCACCGGCGGCGATTCGGCGCATACCTTCAATGTGTCGACCACGGCGATGTTCGTGGCGGCGGCGGCCGGCGCGAAGATTGCGAAACACGGCGGACGCTCGGTATCCAGCAAGTCGGGCAGCGCCGACGTGCTGGAGCTGCTGGGCGCCAACATCAACCTGAAGCCCGAAGCCGTTGCGCAGTCGATTGCCGAAACCGGCATCGGCTTCATGTTTGCACCGAATCATCACAGCGCGATGAAACATGCCGCGCCGGTGCGCCGTGAACTGGGCGTCAAAACGATTTTCAATATCCTCGGCCCCTTGACCAATCCTGCGGGTGCCAAACAGCAGGTGATGGGTGTGTTTCATGCGGATCTGGTCGGTATCCAGGCGCGCGTGCTGCAGCGCCTTGGCAGCCGCCGCGTGATGATTGTTCACGGGCTTGAAGGACTGGATGAACTGTCGATCAGCGGTCCGACGGCCGTTGGCGAACTGAAGGACGGCGCGGTGCGCGAATACATGGTGGCGCCGGCGGATGTCGGCCTGAAGACCCACAACAATGCGGCGATCCGTGTCGACGGCGTCGAACAGTCGCGCGACATGATGCTCGGCGCGCTGGACAACAAGGACGGTGCGGCGCGCGACATCGTAGCGCTGAACGCCGGCGCCAGCATTTACATCGCCGGCAAGGCGCCGACGCTGGTGGACGGTGTACAGCAGGCGCTGGCGGCGATCGCCAGCGGGGCCGCGCGCAAAAAGCTCGACCAGTTCGTCGCGTTCACGCAAAGCCATGGCTGACATCCTGCAACGCATCCTGGCCGTCAAGGCCGAGGAAATTGTCGCGGCGCAGGCGCTGGTGTCGCTGGCGCAGGTGCAGGCCGCGGCCCGCGCGGCCTCACCAGCCCGCGACTTTACCGGCGCGATGCGCTCAAGAATTGCCGCAGGCCGGTCTGCGGTGATTGCCGAAGTCAAAAAAGCCAGCCCGAGCAAGGGCGTGCTGCGCGACCCGTTTGATCCGGCGGCGATTGCCGCCAGTTATGAGCGCAATGGCGCGGCCTGCCTTTCGGTACTCACCGACCGCCAGTTTTTTCAGGGCAAGCTCGACGACCTGAAGGCGGCGCGCGGCGCGTGCAAGTTGCCGGTGCTGCGCAAGGACTTCATGATGGATCCGTACCAGATCTATGAAGCCCGTGCGGCCGGCGCCGACTGCATCCTGCTGATCGTGGCCGCGCTGAGCCCGGAGAAACTGCATGAACTCGAAGCCGTGGCGCTCGAACTCGGCATGTCGGTGCTGATCGAGGTCCATGACGGCGTCGAGCTCGAAACCGCCCTGCAATTGAAGTCGCCATTGATCGGCATCAACAACCGCAATCTGCGTACGTTCGAAACTACGCTCGACACGACCATTGGCCTGTTGGCGAAAGTGCCGGCCGGCCGTCTGGTGGTTACGGAAAGCGGTATCCTGAAGCCTGAGGATGTCACGCGAATGCGTGCGCATCAGGTACATGGGTTCCTCGTCGGCGAAGCGTTCATGCGCGCGACCGACCCCGGCGCCGAGTTGGAGAGACTGTTCGGGAAGATAACTTGTAATAAGGCGGACTAAGATGCTGCGTATCGACGATCTGATCATCGGTTTCGACAAGGGCCTGCGTACGGTATTTGCCCAGGCACGCAGTGTGCGGCCCATTCCCGGCGAGGCGTTGCCTGAAGCCGATATGGACACGGCGCAGCGTGCGCAGGCCGCGGCGCTGATGCGCGTCAACCACAGCGGCGAGATCTGCGCACAGGCGCTGTATCAGGGGCAGGCGATGACCGCGCGCGACAGCGGTGCCCGCGCAGCGCTGGAGCAGGCGGCGCAGGAAGAAACCGAACATCTGGCGTGGACCGAGCGCCGCATCAACGAACTGGGCGGCCGCAAGAGCCTGCTCAATCCGTTCTGGTATGCCGGTTCATTTGCCATCGGCGCCGCTGCGGGTTTGCTCGGCGATAAATGGAGTCTGGGCTTTCTTGCGGAAACCGAACGTCAGGTCGTGCGCCATCTGGAAGGTCATCTCGGCCGGCTGCCTGTCGTCGACGAAAAGAGCCGAGCGATCGTCGAGCAGATGCGTGATGACGAAGCGCGTCACGCCACCACCGCACTGGAACATGGCGGCGCCGAACTGCCGGCGCCGGTCAAGGCGGCGATGCAGGTTTCATCGAAAGTGATGACTGGAGCAGCCTACATTCTGTAGGCCGCGGTCACGGCTCAGGCCGCGCCCGTTTCGCGGATTTCGAAGTCGTGGGTGATGTCGGCGGTCTTGCCGAGCATGATTGACGCCGAGCAGTATTTTTCCGCGGTCAGGTGGACTGCGCGTTCAACCTGCGCCGGTTTCAGCCCGTTGCCGGTGACGATGAAATGAAAATGGATTTTGGTGAAGACCTTGGGGTCTTCCTCGGCGCGTTCGGCATCGATTTCGACGACGCAGTCGGTCACCGGCGCGCGTGATTTGCGCAGGATGTGCACCACGTCATAAGCGGTGCAGCCGCCGGTGCCCATCAGCACCACTTCCATCGGCCGCGGTCCCAGGTTGCGGCCGCCGCCTTCCGGCGCGCCGTCCATGACCAGCGCATGGCCGCTGCCGGATTCGGCGATGAATGAAACGTTTTCAACCCACTTGATGCGTGCTTTCATGAAATCTCCCGTCAGGCTTGCGCGAGCAGGCGCAAACGATACCAGACCATGCCGATGGCTTCGTGGAAAAAAATCGAACTGTCGCGAAGACCGGTGAAATTCGGCAGGAAATCCAGCGCCGTCAATTTCGCGCGCTCACCAGTGGCATGCGCCGTCGTCGCCGGAATGACTTCAAACCCCGCGCGCTCAAAAACCAGGATCGAGCGCGGCATGTGCCAGGCGTGTGTGACCAGATGGATGCGGTCGATGTTTTCCTGCGCGAGAGTCTCCCGGCTCAGGCGTGCATTTTCCAGCGTATTGGCCGAACGTCCTTCGCGCCAGCGCACCGGCACACGGAAGGACTGCTCCAGCACCTGCGCCATCAGTTCGGCTTCATTGGTTCTGCTGCCGTCCGGGCTGCCGCCGCTGACCAGCAGGGGTAGTCCGGTATCGCGGTGCAGCTGCGCGGCGTAGCGCAGTCGCACCAGCGTCGCGGCAGACACCGTGTCGCCGCCGTATTCGGGCGCAGCAGGGTAACGGCCACCACCCAGCACTACGATTGCCTGGGCCGGTGCGGATGCCGGCGCTGCGCGGTGAGGGGTTTCCCATTGCTGGAGCAGAAAGGTTCCGGTCAGCGGCATCGACAGCAGGTAGAGGCCGGTTGTTCCGGTGATCAGCAGTCCCCGGCTGGTCCGCGGAAGCCTGCGGCGGAGGGTCAGACCGGCAGCCAGTGCGATAAAAAGAAATCCCGGAGGGGTCAGCAGGGCAGTCAGAGCGTTGGTTAATAGCCAGGAAATCATATAACTATATGTTTATAAATGAAATTTTATTAATTTCCGGATTGCGCCCGCACTTATTTGTTGCGGTACAGCAGTTTGACACATCCACTTGATTTCCCATAGAATTCGCGGTTTCCCTGAATCACCAAGAACGCGCAGGAACAAGTATGAAGACCTATTCCGCAAAACCGAGCGAAGTAACCCGCGACTGGTACATCGTCGATGCTTCCGACAAAGTGCTGGGCCGGCTCGCTTCTCAAATCGCGCATCGTCTGCGTGGCAAACACAAGCCCGAATTTACGCGCCACATCGACACCGGCGATTTCATCGTCGTCGTCAATGTTGAAAAACTGCGCGTCACCGGCAACAAGGCCAAGGACAAGCTGTATAACCGCCACAGCGGTTATCCCGGCGGTCTGTACACGACCAACTTCGAGAAGATGCAGGCCAAACATCCTGCGCGCGTGCTCGAGAAGGCCGTCAAGGGCATGCTGCCCAAGGGACCCTTGGGCTATGCGATGCTGAAAAAGATGAAGGCCTATGCCGGTACGGATCATCCGCATACCGCGCAGCAGCCCAAGACCCTCGAAATCTAGGATTAAGACACCATGGCAGCAGTTCAAAAGAACTATGGCACCGGCCGCCGCAAAAGCGCAGTGGCCCGCGTGTACCTGAAGCCCGGCACGGGCAGCATCGTCGTCAACGGTAAGCCGGTGGACGAGTTTTTCTCGCGGGAGACCGGCCGCATGGTTGTGCGCCAGCCGCTCGTGCTGATCGAAAAGCTCGATAGCTTTGATATCTCCGTCAACGTCAACGGTGGCGGTGAGTCCGGACAGGCCGGCGCTGTGCGCCATGGCATCACCCGTGCACTGATCGATTATGACGAGACGCTGAAGCCCGTGCTGCGTAAAGCAGGCCTGGTGACCCGCGACGCCCGCGAAGTGGAGCGTAAAAAAGTCGGTTTGCGCAAAGCGCGGCGGCGTAAGCAGTTCTCCAAGCGTTAACGCGCTCTGGAAGAACCGAAGTTCGGACAAGGCCGCCTCAGGGCGGCTTTGTCGTCTCTGGCGGTAATGTTGCTATGGTGCGGTTGCTATGGTGCGGTTGCTATGGTGCGGTTACCACGGCGCGGTTGCTATGACGCGGTCGTCGCAACACGACGTTTGAATCAGCTGTTTTGGCCGGTTGGAGAGGAGGCAGCGCATGACTGGGAAGACCATCAAGGTTGGTATCGTCGGGGGCACCGGATATACCGGTGTCGAACTGCTGAGACTGCTGGTGCAGCATCCGCACTGCGAATTGCGTGCGATCACTTCACGCAAGGAAGCCGGCATGGCGGTGGCGGAAATGTTTCCGAACCTGCGCGGCCATGTCGACCTGAAATTCAGCGAGCCTGCTGCGGCCGGCCTCGAAAAATGCGATGTCGTTTTTTTTGCCACCCCCAACGGGGTGGCGATGCAGGAGGCGCGCGCGCTGGTCGATGCCGGCGTACGCATTGTCGATCTCGCTGCTGATTTCCGCATCCGTGACGTTGCGCTGTGGGAGCAGTGGTACAAGATGAAACACGCCTGCCCGGAACTGGTGGCCGAGGCGGTTTATGCCTTGCCCGAAATCAACCGCGAGCAGATCCGCAAGGCGAGAGTCATCGCCAATCCCGGTTGTTATCCGACAGCGGTGCAGCTCGGCTTTCTGCCGCTGCTGGAGGCGGGCTGCGTCGATCTTGATCACCTGATCGCCGACGCCAAATCCGGCGTGTCGGGTGCCGGGCGCAAGGCCGAGACGCATATCCTGCACGCCGAAGCTGCGGATAATTTCAAGGCGTATGGCGTTCCGGGACATCGCCACCATCCGGAGATTGCGCAGGGGCTGGCGCGTGCCGCAGGCCGCGACGTGAGCCTGGTATTCGTGCCGCATCTGACGCCGATGATCCGCGGCATCCATGCCACGCTGTATGCGCAGCTGACGAAGCAAGTCGATCTGCAGGCGTTGTACGAAAAGCGTTACGCCGGCGAAGCCTTTGTCGACGTCATGCCGGCCGGCAGTCACCCCGAGACGCGTTCGGTGCGCGGCGCCAATCAATGCCGCATTGCCGTGCATCGCCCGCAGGGCGGCAACACGGTGGTCGTGCTGTCGGTGATCGACAATCTGGTCAAGGGCGCCGCTGGGCAGGCCGTGCAGAACATGAATCTGATGTTCGGCCTGGCGGAAGACGCCGGTCTCAAACAGGTCGCGTTGCTGCCGTAACGGCATGAACCGCAAACTTAAAACCTTCCTGCGCCGGTTCGGCATCGATGCGCCGCAGCTGTCGGTGCGTCCTCACATGCCGTGGTACTGGCGCTGGATGGGTATGGTCGCGATAGTCGCGGCCACCTGCGGTGTGGCCTGGTTCACCTATGATTTCGGTCTTGAATACGCCGGCTTCCGCAAGGGCGAGGCCACAAAGCTGCGTGAGCAGCTGGATGAAACCGTGCGCCGCCAGCAGGACGAACTGGCGGAACTGAATGCGCGCACGGCCGCGGCCGAGCGCCAGTTGCAGATGGAACGCGCGACTTATGGGGATCTGGCGAAACAGGTCAAGGCGCTGGCGCAGGAGAATGCGACGCTGAAGGAAGACCTTGCGTTTTTCCAGTCACTGACTGCCACCGGCAAAGAGGGAGCGATCAGCGTCAACCGCTTCCGCATGTTGCCCGAGTCTGTGCCGGGGGAATACCGCTACCAGCTGCTGCTGGTACAGGCCGGGGAGCGCGCCAAGGAGTTTCATGGCCGGCTGCAGTTTGTATTGAACCTGCAGCAGGATGGTCGTAAAGTGACCCTGATGCTGCCCGAATCCGGGCGTGCCGATACGTCGAAAGAGTATCAGGTCAATTTCAAGCTGTTTCAGCGGGTTGAAGGTTTGTTCCGGATCGCACCCAATGCCACGGTAAAGGGGTTGCAGGTCCGGATCTTTGAAGGCAATTCCGATACACCGAAGTTGACGTACAACGTCACCATTTCCTAGTTGGAGGCTCCCGTGTTTGGCAACAAAAACAAACCCAATAAACCCCAGAATCGCATCGATTGCCTGATCGGTGCCGGCACTCAGATCAAGGGCGACATGACATTCGACGGTGGTTTGCGCGTTGATGGGCGCGTCCACGGCAACGTCATTTCGGTTGAAGGTAAACCCGGAACCCTGGTTCTTTCGGAAGCCGCCCGCATCGAGGGTGAAATCCGCGTCTCGCACGTGGTTATCAACGGTACAGTGGTCGGTCCGGTGCATGCCGCCGATTATGTTGAACTACAGAGCAAAGCCAATGTCACTGGTGATGTCTATTACCGGACGCTGGAGATGCATCTGGGCGCCGTCGTCCAGGGCCGGCTGGTTTATCAGGACGATACCAAGACCGACAAGGTCGTTCAGTTCAAACCCGCCACGGCGGATTGACCCACAGCAGCAGCGACGGTGATAATAGGTTATCGTCTGCGTAACCGAATCAGGAGCAAGTCATGAATGCAGTCTCTGAAGTTGTGATGCCGGCACCGCTGGTCTTCACCGAAAATGCGGCCGCCAAAGTGCGCCAGCTGATTGATGAAGAAGGCAACACCGAACTGAAACTGCGCGTGTTCGTCACGGGCGGCGGCTGCTCGGGTTTCCAGTACGGGTTCACTTTTGATGAAGTCGTCAACGAAGATGACACGGCGTTGCAGAAAAGCGGCGTCACGCTGCTGATCGATCCGATGAGCCTGCAATACCTCACCGGCGCCGAGATCGACTATCAGGAAAATGTCGAAGGCGCGCAGTTCGTGATCAAGAATCCGAACGCCAGTTCAACCTGCGGCTGCGGCTCGTCGTTCTCCGCATAAGCAGCAGTCCAATGCTGATCCGACGGGGGCCTTGAGTCCCCGTTGTTTTTTTGTGGCGGGGTTTTATGCCGGATAGATGGCGCCGAGCACGCGCGGCCCGCGCGCGCCGGTAACTCGCGGCAGGTTGCCGGGTTCCCCGGCCAGTGCCCGTGCCGCCAGCCAGGCGAACGCAGCAGCCTCCACCGCTTCAGCGGCAATGCCGAGGCTGTCGGTGACGTCGATACGGCGTCCCGGCAGCAGCGCTGAGAGCCGCGTACGCAGCGCATCATTGCGGGCGCCGCCGCCGCAAAGATAAATCTCCGTGGCCCCGGCGCAATGCGCATCCAGCGCGCGCGCAATGCCTGCGGCCGTCAGTTCGCACAGGGTGGCCTGCACATCTTCTGCCCGCTCATTCCCGGACAGCGCGCTGCGCAGCCAATCGAGATTAAAGGTTTCGCGTCCCGTGCTTTTCGGCGGCAGGCGCTGGAAAAAGGGGTGGGCCAACAGGCGTTCGCCCAACTCGGGTAGTACGCGCCCGCTCGCGGCCCATGCGCCACCCGCATCGTAAGCCTGGGTCAGGTAAGTCATGATCCAGCCGTCCATTAGTGCGTTGCCGGGGCCGCAGTCGAAGCCACTGACTTCCCCATTCACCGGCAGGAAACTGATGTTGGCGATGCCACCGATATTGACGATGGCGCGAGCCCGTTGCGGTGATGCGAACACCGCCCGGTGAAAAGCCGGCACCAGTGGCGCGCCTTCGCCACCGGCGGCGATGTCGCGGCTGCGGAAATCACAGATCACACGGATTGCAGTGAGTTCGGCCAGCAGCGCGCCGTTGACCAGTTGGGTGGTGTAGCCGCTCTGCGGCTGGTGGCGCACGGTCTGGCCGTGACAGCCGATCGCGTGGATGTCTTTCGCGGCAGCACCGGTTTGCGCAAGCAACGTTTTCACGATTGTGGCATAACCCAGCGACAGCGCATTGGCGGCCTGCGCCGCGCGATGCAGTTCGTTGTTACCGGGCGTGTTCAGCGCCAGCAGTTCATCGCGCAACTGCGGCGGAAAGGGCTGGTGGACCAGCGTGCGCAACGCGGGTGCAGTGCCGAGTTCGACCAGTGCGGCATCGATGCCGTCCATGCTGGTGCCCGACATCAACCCGATATACAGACCGGGCATCACGGAAGGAATTATTGTGCGGCGGTGGTGCGCACTTGCCGCACCAGGGCCAGGCGTTCGGCCAGCGGGCGGGCGTTTTCATCGAACGCGGCGCGGTGTTGCTGCGCCAGCGGCGGGGCTGGCGGCATCGCGACCCGCAGGGGGTCTTGATGAACGTCGTTGGTGCGGAATTCGTAATGCAGATGCGGTCCGGTGGCGATGCCGGTGCTGCCGACAAAACCGATCACGTTGCCCTGGACGATGCGTTTGCCTTTTTGCATGCCCGGGGCGAAGCCGGACAGGTGACCGTACCAGGTGGTGTATTTCGATTGGTGGCGCAGCACGACGAGGTTGCCGTAGCCGCCCTGCCGGCCGACGAACTCAATGATGCCGTCGCCGGTGGCCCGGACACGGGTGCCGGTGGGGGCGGCGTAATCGACGCCCTTGTGCGCGCGCCAGGTCTGCAGCACCGGATGAAAGCGCGACATCGTGAAGCCGGAGCTGATACGCGAGAATTCCAGCGGCGAGCGCAGGAAGGCCTTGCGGATGTTCTTGCCGTCCGGCGTGTAGTAACCGCCTTCGCCATCGGGATTCTGGAACCAGACGGCTTGGAAGGTCTTGCCGTTGTTGACGAATTCAGCGGAGAGTAGACGTCCGGTCTTCACCAGCTCGCCCTGGTGATACTGGACTTCGTAGACGGCGGCGAAGCGGTCGCCTTTGCGCAGATCGCGGTGGAAGTCGATGTCGGTGGAGAATACTTCTGCAATCTGCACCGCAACAGCTTCTTTCATGCCGGCAACATCGGTGGCGGCAAACAGTGACGATCTGATTTCACCGGAGCGCATTTCCAAGCGGGTTTCGATTTCGGCGGCGCCTTCCGAAACCACCAGCGCGTCACCTTCACGGTCGATTTTCAGCAACTGGGTGCCGTTCAGGTAGCGCAGCGCGAGCAACTGGCCGGCGGCGGTGGTATGGGCGCGAATCGTGCGGCCAGGAATCAGGCGGTACAGCAGGCGGGCCTCGGAGGTGCGTTGCAGCACCTGGCCGGCACTGGCGTCGTCGATTTGCAGCCGCTGCAATATGGAGGCAATGGTGTCGCCACGTTCGATGCGGGCTTCGCGCCAGTAGCTTTCTGTCGCATCGCCGGCGGACGGCAGTGCCGGCAGGGCGATCTGTTCGACAACGCTGGTGCGTTCAATGGTGTCGGTGATGGTGTCCGGTGCAATACCGAAGGCGGCCATGATGCCGACAAACGGCAGCAGCAGCGCGAGCAAACCGCGACGCAACGCGCTGCCGTGAAGCAGGGCGCCAAGCTTTTGCGCTAAAATCGCGAATCGCGCGTGAGGCATGCGCATCCTTGTTGATTTGCAACGGATTTGGGACGAATTGGCGACCCGGTTTGCAGCGAAAATTTCAGGCCCCAGTTTAGCAGAAACCCCGCACCCGGAAAACCCGTTTTTTGCCCCCATTCAGTCCTGAAAAAACCTGAAAAAAGTCTCCGAAACCCATGACCACCATCGACGGCCAGATCGAGATCATCCGCCGCG
>CAIZLW010000233.1 GCA_903933915.1 uncultured beta proteobacterium
ACACGTCGCCGAAAAAACCAAACACCATCTGCTCGATACCATCGCCGCGATGGTTTCCGGTTCGCGTCTGCTGCCGGGCACCAAGGCGATTGCCTACGCCAAAACGCTGGGCGGTGCGCCGCAGGCGCTGGTGATCGGCTCGAAGATCGTCACCAATGCCGAACAGGCCGCCCACATCAACGGCATGCTCGCGCACGCTGACGAAACCGACGACTCCCACGCCGCCTCGCTGTCACATCCCGGCTGCGCGATCGTGCCGGCGGCACTGGCGATGGGCGAGCGCGAAAAATCCGGCGGCACGCAACTGCTGCGCGCTGTTGCACTGGGTTACGACCTCTGCGCACGGCTCAACCTGTCGCTGCACCCCTATGATTTCCGCCAGGCCGGCCACTCGACGCACAGCTTCGGCCCCAGCTTCGGCGCCGCCGCTGCAGCCTCGCTGCTGGCAGGCCTCAACTACGACGGCATGCGCCATGCGCTGTCGTACACCGCACAGCAGTGTTCGGGCATTTCGTGCTGGATGCGCGATGAAGAACATATCGAAAAGGCGTTCGACTTCGGCGGCATGCCGGCGCGCAACGGTACTGCCGCGGCATCGATGGTCGCTTCAGGCTTTACCGCGGTTGAAGACGTGTTCTCGGGCGAGCGCAACTTCTTCATCGCCTATGACGAAACCCGCCGCATCGGCAAGGCACCGCAGCCGCAGCGCCTGATCAAGGATCTGGGCAAGGTCTACGAGATCATGAACACCAACATCAAGCGCTGGTCGGTCGGCTCACCGATCCAGGCGCCGCTCGACGGCCTGCTGGAACTGATCCGCGAACACGGCATCAAGGCCGCCGACGTCGACAAGCTGAACATCCGCGTCGCGCACCAGGCCGCCAACACCACTGACAACCGCAACATGCCCGACATCTGCATGCAGCACATGTGCGCGGTGATGCTGATCGACGGCATCGTCACCTTCAAGTCCTCGCACGACGAGAAACGCATGTACGACAAACGCGTGCTCGATCTGCGTAAACGCATCACGCTGTACGGCGACGACGCGCTGACCGCGGCGCTGCCGTCACGCCAGGGCATCGTCGAGCTGAAACTGAAAAATGGCAAAACACTGCGCAACCACGTCAAAGCGGTGCTCGGCACCGCGCAGAACCCGATGACCCGCGCCCAG
The DNA here is from genome assembly GCA_903933915.1 of uncultured beta proteobacterium. Classification (GTDB taxonomy): domain Bacteria; phylum Pseudomonadota; class Gammaproteobacteria; order Burkholderiales; family SG8-41. Next base: position 1,175 of record CAIZLW010000233.1, read on the forward strand.
GTCGACGAGAAGTGTTACCACCTGATGGCGCCGATCCTCGGCGCGTCACGCTCGCGCAAGCTGTGCGATGCGGTGTGGAGTCTTGAGAAGGTCGGCAACGTCACCAAGCTGCGCAGCCTGCTGACCGCCTGAGCAATAAACATCCCCTCTCCCCGCTTGCGGGGAGAGGGTTAGGGTCAAGGGAACACTTGTAGCAAAGCAGAGGGGCAACAGCAAGCCTTGTGGTTGACCGCTTTTCAAGCCTGTCGAGTAGAGAGACCAAAAATGTCCTGGAAATTCGAGCTGCTGAAAAAACCAATCGGCCTGCCGATCACCGAAGGTCCGGTATGGGACGGTGAATACCTTTATTTCACCCACATCCACGCCAACACCATTTTTCGCTGCGACCCGAAGAGCAACGAAATCACGCCGTGGCGCACCGGGCTGGACCGCGTCAACGGTCTCGCCTTCGACACGGAGGGCCGACTGTTCGGCTGCTGCCAGGGCGGGCGCAGCGTGATGCGCTTTGATGCCGACGGCAAAAACGTGGTCATCGCCGACAAGTTCGAAGGCCAGCGGCTCAATACGCCGAACGACCTCGCCATCGACCGTAAGGGGCGCATCTGGTTCACCAATCCGTGGAACGACGGCAACGTCGACAAAACGGAAAAGGAAGAACTCGACAACCGCTCGGTCTACCGGCTGGACCCGCAAAAGAACGGCACGTACTCGATCACCCGCGTCGTGTTCGATACCACGCAGCCCAACGGCATCCTGGTGTCGCAGGACCAGAGCACGCTGTATGTCGCGGAAAGCAGCTTCACCGCGGGCATCGCGCGTGAACTGCGCGCCTATCCGATCCGCGATGACGGCAGCCTCGGTTCGTACAAGACGCTGTTCACCTGGGGTGAGGACTATCGCGACATTCATCGCGGCATCGACGGCATGTGCCTGGACGTTGATGGCAACATCGTCGCCACCGCGGGCTGGGAAGTCGCCGGCGCAGGCCCGATGATTTATGTGTTCTCTCCGACCGGCCGCGTGCTCGAAACGCATCCGGTGCCGGCGATCCGCCCGACCAACTGCTGTTTCGGCGGGCCCGACATGACCACGCTGTTTGTCACCACCACGCAGGGCCATTTCTTCCGCGCACAGACCAATCGCACCGGCTGGGCGATGTATCCCTGATCGCAGCGCGGCAGTCCCATACGACGGGTCTTCGCGTTGACACGCCGTATGGGTTCCCCTCTAATGCAATCAAGCCGGGTCAACACGGCGCATTTCCGTCTTCATCAGACGTAATACCAGGAGGGGCTCCGGCATGCGGTTTGGTGTTCTGCTGGCTTCATTGCTGCTTTGCGCGCACGCCAGCGCGCAGATTTATCCCGAGAAAGCCGTTTCGATGGTGGTCGCGTTTCCTGCCGGCGGTTCCGCCGACATCATCGCCCGCGCCATCGCCGAACACATGACTGCGGCCTGGAAACAGCATGTGCTGGTGGTCAACCGACCGGGCGCCAGCGGCAACATCGGCACCGAATCGGTGGTGCGTGCAGTGCCTGACGGCCATACGCTGTTGTATGGAACGACTGCGCTGGCGAGCAGTCCGGCGGTTTATCCCAGGCTGGGTTACAACGTACTGAACGATCTCGCACCCGTCGGCCTCATCGTCAATCAGGCCAACGTGCTGGTCGCGCATCCTTCGCTGCCGGCAAAATCGATCAAGGAACTGATCGCGCTGGACCGCTTGCATCCGAAAACACTGAACTCCGCATCAGCCGGTATCGGCAGTTCCAATCACTTGGCGCTGGTGCTGTTCAACATGCTGTCCGGCGCGAATATCGGCCATATTCCGTACAAGGGTGCGGCGCCGGCGGTGGCGGAAACCATGGGCGGTCATGTGCACATGACATTCGCACCCGTGGCCGCCGCAGTGCCGCCGGTACAGTCCGCCAAACTGCGTGCCCTGGGCATCAGTTCAACCAAACGCTCGAAAACGCTGCCCGAAGTACCGACCATCGACGAAGCCGGCGTTGCGGGCTATGAAGCCGGTGGCTGGAACGCGATGCTGGCGCCGGCGAACACGCCGCGCGATGTCGTGCTCAAAATCAATCAGGCCATACACACGGCCCTCGCCAACCCACGCACCCAGGATCTGCTGGCCAAATCCGGTGCAGAACAGGTGACGGGAACGCCGGAGGAATTCGCCGGTTTTCTCAAAGCGGAAGTCGTGAAATGGGGCAAGGTGGTTAAAGCGGCGGGGATTCCGCTGCAATAAGCGCTGCAATAAGCATTGCCATAAGCCGTGGTGCAGAAATTGCCCCGCATTGGCGATGCAAGCGGTTTCATGATCGTTGCATTCTTCCAATATGCGGATTCCATCCGGCGTACTGACTCACACTGCGCCGGGCGGTAAAATCAGGGTTTCCCCAACCTGCGATTTCAGATCATGGATTTCCACTTTACCCCCGAACAAGAGCAATTCCGCGACGCCGTGCGCGGTTTTGCCGATCGCCATCTGCGCGACGGCGCGCTGAAACGCGCGCACCAGGAAGAACATCCTTGGGATGTCGCCAAGCTGATGGCCGAGCAGGGCCTGATGGGCATCACCATGAAGGAAGAAGACGGTGGTCAGGGCGGCTCGCTGATGGACGCCATCATCGCCATCGAAACCATTGCCTCGGTGTGCCCGCGCAGCGCCGACGTGATCCAGGCCGGTAACTTCGGCCCGGTACGCGTGCTTGCCGAATACGGCACGCCGGACCAGAAAAAACGCTACCTCGACAAAATTCTTGCCGGTGAATCGGTGATCACTGTCGGCATGACCGAACCGGAAGCGGGTTCGGCCGTCACCGATCTCAAAACCAGCGCAACGCCGGACGGCGAGGGTTATCGCATCAACGGTGTGAAAGTGTTCCAGACGCATGCGTCGTACGCCGACGTGATGTTGACCTATGTGCGTTTCGGTCCCGGCGTCGGCGGCATCGGCTCGGTGTTGATCCCGCGGGATGCTGAAGGATTCAAGCAAGGTGCGCCGTCGAAGTTCCTCAACGGCGAAGAGTGGGTGCAGACCTATCTTGACAACGTCTACGTCGGCCCCGAGAACGTGATGCTGAAGGAAGGCGGATTCAAGAAGCAGATCGCCGGCTTCAACGTCGAGCGCATCGGCAACACCGCGCGTTCACTGGCCTTCGGCCGTTACGCCTACAACATCGCCCGTAAATGGGCGCTGCAGCGCAAGCAGTTCGGACGTCTGCTGTGTGAATTCCAGGGCCTGCAGTGGAAATTCGCCGACATGAAAGTGAAGCTCGATGCCGGTCAGCTGCTGCTGTACCGGGCCGCCGTCAATGCCGACAACGGCATCCCGTCGGCCGATGACACTGCAATCGCGAAAGCATTCTGCAACCAGGCCGGCTTCGACATCTGCAATGAAGCAATGCAGATCATGGGCGGCATGGGCTACACCGATGAGTCCCTGGTCGAATACTGCTTCCGCAAATGCCGCGGCTGGATGATTGCCGGCGGCTCGATCGAGATCCTCAAAAACCGCATTGCTGAAGGCATTTTCGAGCGCAGCTTCTCGCAGCGCCCGCCGAAGGCCTGATCTGACCGACAACCCTGCCGCGCCCCGTGCGCGGCAATTTTTATTGCGCCATGTCCAATAACAAACTCTATCAAGCCGTCTTTGACCCCCGCTCCATCGCGCTGATCGGCGCCTCGAGCGACGAAAAGAAAAACACCTCGCGTCCGCAGCGTTATCTCAAACGCCACGGTTATCAGGGCCAGCTGATTCCGGTGAACCCGGCGCGTGCCGAAATTTTCGGCGACAAGGCCTATCCTGACGTTACCTCCATCCCCGACGAAGTCGATCACGCCTTTGTGATGGTGCCGGCGAAAGCGGTGCCCGAAGCGGTGAGGCAATGCGTCGCGAAAAAAATCCCGGTGGTTACGGTGTACAGCGACGGTTTCGCCGAGACCGGCGCGGAAGGCCGCATCAAGCAACTGGAGTTGAACGACATCATCCGCGGCAGTAGCACGCGGCTGGTCGGCCCGAACTGCATTGGCCTGATGAGCACGCAGACCCATCTCGCGCTGTCGGTGAATGCCGTGCTCGAAAAACTCGACATCACCCCCGGCGGGCTGGCGATTGTGTCGCAGTCGGGAAGCATGATGGGCGGCCTGATGTCGCGCGGCCTCGGCCGCGGCGTCGGTTTCTCGAAACTGATTTCGGTGGGCAATGAAGCCGACCTCGGTGTCGGTGAACTGGCCGGCCTGCTGGTCGACGATCCGCACACCGACGCGATCCTGCTGTTCATGGAAACCATCCGCGATGCGCCGCACCTGGCCGATGCCGCGCGCCGCGCCTACGCCGTCAACAAGCCGGTGATCGTCTACAAACTCGGCCGCTCCGAAGTCGGCCAGGACCTCGCCGCGTCGCACACTGGTGCGATGGCGGGTACCGATGAAGCGGTGGACGCCTTTTTCAAGGCCCACGCCATGTTGCGCGTGGACACGCTGGAAGCGCTGTTCGAACTGCCGGCGCTGGTCAAAGGCCGCAAGCCGAACAAGAAGCACCGCGTTGCGGCGATGACCACCACCGGCGGCGGTGCCGCCTGCGTCGTCGATCGCATCGGCACCTACGGCGTCGATGTTGTCGGCCCGACCGATGCACTGGTCGCCGCGCTCGCACAGAAAAACATCACCATCAACAAGTCACGCATCACCGACCTGACGCTGGCCGGCGCGAAAAAGGAAATATACGGCGGTGTGCTCAATGCGCTGCTCGCATCCGATCATTGCGACCTGGTGCTCGCCGTCGCCGGCAGTTCGGCACAGTTCCAGCCGCAAATTGCCGTCGAACCGCTGCTCGAAGCCGACCGCGGCGACAAGGCGCTGGCGGTGTTCCTCGCGCCGCATGCCGAAGCTTCACTCAAGCTGCTGGCCAGCGCCGGCGTTGCCGGCTTCCGCACGCCGGAATCCTGCGCTGATTCGATCCGCGCCTGGAAACAATGGATGCCGCCACTGGCGATTCCCGCGCCGGATGCCAAACGCACGTCTGCCGCCGACGCGTTGCTGAAAGCGTCACCGGGCAAACAACTCAACGAACAGCAGGCCTGCGGCGTTTTCGGTGCGCTGGGTGTGCCGCAAGCACAAACTGCAGTAATGGCTGATGCCAACGCCCAAGTCGACATCGGTTTTCCGGTGGTCGCCAAAATCCTGTCACCGGACATCGCGCACAAGACCGATGCCGGCGGCGTGGTGCTGAACATCGCCGATGCAGCAGCACTCAAACAGGCGGCAGCAGAGATCTTTTCCCGCGTCAAAGCCAAACATCCGCAGGCCAAACTGAACGGCATCCTGGTGCAACGCATGGAGCGCGGCCTTGCTGAAGTCATCGTCGGTTACAAGCGCGATCCGCAGGTCGGGCCGCTGGTGGTGATCGGCGTCGGCGGCGTGCTTGCCGAGATCTACAAGGATTTTGCGATGCGCCTGGCTCCGGTGACCCCGCAAACCGCGCTGCAGATGATCGAGGAAGTCAAAGGTCTGGCGGTGATCCGCGGTTATCGCGGCATGACCAAAGGTGACTGCGCAGCACTGGCACAATCCGTGGCAGCATTCTCGCAACTGGCGGCGTTTGATGACATCGCCGAAGCTGAAATCAACCCGCTGATCGTCCGCAAAGAAGGCGAAGGTGTGGTGGCTGTCGACGGGCTGATCGTCCGCCAATAACAGCATTAACCAGCCGGGTCGCATGCGGCCCGGCGGAGGAGCGTCACGCGTGGCACAGAGTCTGGGCGAAAAGCTGGACACGGGGAATCGTTTCCCCGATCTCGAACTGCCGCTGGTCAGCGGCGGCACACAGCGTATTTCGGCGCTGGCCGGCGGCGGCTGGAGCTTGGTGCTGCTCTACCGCGGCGACTGGTGAAGGTACTGTCGTCAGCAGTTGGCTGACTACCAGACCTGGTTGCCCGACCTCAAACAGCTCGGCATCGCGGTCATCGCGGCTTCAGTGGATACGCCGGAGGACGCACGCAAATCCGTGGATACGCAAAAACTGGCTTATCCGGTGGGCCACAGCCTGGAATATCAGGACATCAGCCGCCGCACTGGCGCTTTCATCGAGCATGAGCGCAAAATCCTGCAAGCCACGGGATTCCTGCTCAAACCCGACCTGACCATACAAGTAGCCGCTTATTCGACCGGACCGATCGGCCGGCTCACACCCAA
>CAIZLW010000234.1 GCA_903933915.1 uncultured beta proteobacterium
CAGCGGAAAACCTGCTGGGCGAAGAAAACAGCGGCTTCATCTACCTGATGCAGGAACTGCCCAGGGAGCGCCTGCAGATTGCGGTCATTACCATCGCTTCGGCCGAGGCCGCACTCGACTGGACGGTGAATTACACGCGTGAGCGCAAGGCCTTCGGCCAGGAGATCATGAAGTTCCAGAACACCCGCTTCAAGCTCGCCGAGTTGAAGACGGAAATCCAGGTCGGTCGCGTCTTCGTCGACCGCTGCATCGAACTGTTGCTGGAAAACAAGCTCGACCCGGCGACCGCCTCGATGGCCAAGTACTGGTGTTCCGACCTGCAATTCAAGGTGATGGACGAATGCGTGCAACTGCACGGCGGTTATGGTTACATGTGGGACTATCCGATCACCCGCGCCTGGGCCGACGCCCGCGTGCAGCGCATCTACGGCGGCACCAACGAGATCATGAAAGAACTCATCAGCAGGAGCCTGTAATGACAGAGGCTTACATCTTCGACGCCCTGCGCACGCCGCGCGGCAAGGGCAAGCAGGGCGGTGCGCTGAACCAGACGACGCCGATTTATCTGGCGGCGACCGCCTTGCGTGCCCTGCGCGAGCGCAACCAGCTCGACACCTCGAAAGTGGATGACGTGGTGCTCGGCTGTGTCGAGCCGGTGGGCGAGCAGGGCGCCGACATCGCACGCGTCGCCACGCTCTATGCCGACTACGCCATCAGTGCGCCGGGCGTTACCGTCAGCCGCTTTTGCGCCTCGGGTCTCGAAGCCTGCAACCAGGCCGCCGCGCAGATCATGTCCGGCCAGGCCGATCTGGTGGTGGGCGGCGGCGTCGAATCGATGTCGCGCGTGCCGATGTTTTCTTCAGGCGGTGCCTGGCCCATCGATCCGCAGGTGGCGGCGAAAACCGGCTTCGTGCCGCAGGGTATTTCGGCCGACCTGATCGCCACCAAGTGGGGCTTTTCGCGCCACGATGTCGATGCCTATGCTGCCGAGTCGCAGCGCCGCGCCAAGGCCGCGTGGGATGACAAGCGTTTCGAAAAATCCATCGTGCCGGTGAAAGACATCAACGGCCTGGTGATGCTCGACCGCGACGAATACATGCGGCCAGAAACCACCATGGAATCGCTGGCGCAGCTCAAGCCAGCGTTCCAGGAGCAGGGTGAAAAATACGGTTTCAACAGCGTGATGCTGCAGCGCTATCCGGAAGTCGAGCGCATCAATCATGTGCATCACGCCGGCAACAGCTCGGGGATCGTTGATGGCGCGGCGGCCGTCCTGTTCGGCACCAGGGAAATGGGTGCGGCGCTGGGCCTGAAGCCCCGCGCGCGGATTCGCTCATTTGCCTCGATCGGCTCCGAGCCGTCGATCATGCTCACCGGCCCCTCGTATGCCGCCGAAAAGGCGCTGAAGCGCGCCGGCATGAAGGTCGCCGACATCGACCTGTTCGAACTCAACGAAGCCTTCGCTGCCGTGGTGCTGCGTTTCATGCAGGTGCTGGATGTGGCGCACGACAAAATGAACGTCAATGGCGGCGCCATCGCCATGGGGCATCCGCTGGGTGCCACCGGTGCCATGATCCTCGGCACGCTGCTCGACGAGATGGAGCGTCGCAATGTGGCAACCGGACTCGCCACCTTGTGCGTCGGGGCCGGAATGGGCACCGCCACGATCATCGAAAGAATCTGAAAGTCGGTGCTAGCGGCAAGCTCCCAACATAAAGCCCGGACTCTCAACACAGGACTGCGAACTCCCCGGATTGCAGAGCAATGAAACGTGAATCGCCGTCCCACCAGCGCCGACTTTTCCATTTTGTGAATCAGCAACGCGTCATCAGATCAACTATATGCCGGTTATGACCGGCATTATTATTGACAATAGCTGGTTATAACCGGCATACTAAGCACATAACGCAGGCCATGACCTGCCACGGAGCCACTGATGACCGACACGAAAACCCGCTTGAAGCGCTTGCAGCTTGCCGATGCGCTGCGCACCTACCCGGTGCCAGCGGTCGCGGCTGTGCCGCGCGGCGGATGGCTGCGCGCAATACGCGAGGCGCTGGGGATGACCCAGGGCCAATTGGGTGCCCGCGCTTCCATCAGCCGGCAATCGGTGCAGGATTTCGAGCGCGCCGAGGCGGATCGGCGCATCACTCTGGAAAGCCTGGACAAGCTGGCGCGGGCGATGGGTTGCCGCATGGTGTATGCGCTGGTGCCGGAGAACGGGTCCGTCGACGCCTTGCGCGAGCGGCGTGCGCTGGCGCTGGCCGAGGCGCTGCTGCAGCCGGCC
>CAIZLW010000235.1 GCA_903933915.1 uncultured beta proteobacterium
AACGGGCGGAAATTTCCGCCCGTTTTTATTGACTCCTTCCCGCTGAAATCAGTCGCGGAAAAACGTGCTGATTTCGTCGTAGACCATGTCCGGCACTTGTTCCGCCGGATAGTGGCCGCAAGGCAACGGCTTGATACGGACAATATTCGAAGCATACTGCGGCCAGGCCTTGCGCGGGTCGAAGTGTTTTTCAGTGTGGCTTTTTTCACCCCAGTACACCGCCGTCGGGCACTGTATCTTGCGCCCGGCATTGAAGTCCTCGGTGTCCATCGCCATGTCGACGCTGACAGCGGCACGGTAATCCTCGCATACGCCGTGAATGTTCTCCGCGGTACAGACGCGGGCATATTCCTTCAGCGTTTCCTCGGAAAAACCGCCCTTGCCGATACCCAGCTTGGTCAGTTTCTGCTTGATGTAGTAATCGTATTTTCCTTCGATCAGCTTTTCCGGGATGTCATAGGCCTGCGCCATGAAAAACCAGTGCGAGGAATTCAGCGCCCATTGCCAGGTGGCGTGCGTCAGCATGTGATGCGTCGGCAGAATGTCGAAGCTGGCAAACTTTTTGATCTTGTCCGGATGATCCAGCGCCATGCGGAACGCGGTGCGCGCGCCGCGGTCATGGCCGGCGACGCAGAATTGATTGAAGCCCAAGTGCGCCATGACGTCGATCTGGTCCTGGCCCATGCGCCGGAACGAATAATTGCTGTGATCTTCGCGGCCGCGCGGCTTGTCGCTGTCGCCATAACCGCGCAAATCGGTCACCACCACGGTAAAGTCCTGCGCCAGGCGCGGCGCCACCAGGTGCCAGTGCACATGGGTCAGCGGATTGCCGTGGATCAGCAGAATGGGCGGCCCGTTGCCGCCATAACGCAGGTTGATCTTGACCTCGGGGTCGGTGGTCTGGATCTGGGTGTGCTTGAAACCTTCGAACATCGTGGTGCTCCTGGAGAATGGTGTTGAGGCCGGCCGATGCTACCGCACCGCTGTCGATGATGCGCAAGCAAGGCCGCGATATGGACAACGTCACCCCCATGCAACCCTGCTGTAATGATGGTGACGCGTGCTAACATCGCCGCGCCCATCGTGGCTGCGAACAAATCTGCGGCAGTGATTGCGCTCGCGCCCGCATAAAATTATTTATCATTAAAATCATATAGTTAAATAAGAGGATCGTCGCATCATGTACAACCCGTTCAAACCGCTTGAGCACATCACCACCGAAGTCTTCACCACGCTGCCCGCCAAGTTCCGCAAAAAAAACCGCAGCGCATGGTCCGACCCCAATCGGCAGAACGCCGAAGTCGAATGCTTCCTCGAAGGCCCGGCCTTCGACCGCGAGGGCAATCTGTGGGTCTGCGACATCCCGTTCGGCCGCATTTTCCGCATCACGCCCAAAGGCGATTGGGATCTGGTGTTGCAGTACGACGGCTGGCCCAACGGCATGAAGTTTCACAAGGACGGCCGCCTGTTCATCTGTGATTACAAGGAAGGCCTGCTAACGCTGGACACCAAGACCGGCAAGCTGGAGAACGTGCTGCGTACCGCCTACAGCGAAAGTTTCAAGGGCTTGAACGACCTGCACTTCACCAAGGACGGCGACCTCTACTTCACCGACCAGGGCCAGACCGGCATCGCCGATCCGACCGGTGCGGTATTCCGCCTGAAGGCCAACGGCGAACTGCGCAAGCTGGTCAACAATGCGCCCAGCCCCAACGGCATCACCATGACCACGGTCGAGAAACATGTTTATGTCGGTGTGACGCGTTCAAACTCGGTGTGGCGCCTGCCGGTGATGGCCGACGGCTCGGTATCGAAGACCGGTGTGGCCATTCAACTCTCGGGTGGCGTCGGCGGCCCGGACGGCATCGAGATGGATTCGGAAAACGGTCTGCTGGTGTGCCAGCTCGGTGTCGGCATCTGGCGTTTCGATGCCAACATGCTGCCCACGCACCTGGTGCACTCGAGCGACCACAAACACCATCACCTCGCCAACCTCGCCTTCGGCGGCGCGGACCGTAAGACCATCTACATCACCGAATCGCTGTCGGGCGACATCCTGATGGCGAAAATGCCGGTGGCCGGCAAGGTGCTTTACGGGCATATGTAAGCCTGTAAGCCAGCCTTGTAAAACACCAACGGCGCACTCACAGAGTGCGCCGTTTTCGTTTCAACGCGATCGTCTCAGTGATCCATCGGCAGTGCGTAGCGTGCGAGCTTCTCTTCATCCAGTTCAATGCCCAAGCCGGGTCCGGATGGCAGGGCAATACTGCCTTTGCTGATATCAAGCCGGGTCTTCGCCACGGTATCGACCACTTTCAGCGGCCCCACGCACTCCAATCCCGGCACGACATTACGTGACGTGGCGGCGAGCATGATCTCCGCCGTGGTGCTGAGGTCCAACCCGAAGCCGTGTCCGAGCACCACCGGCAGACCCGCGGCCTCGGCAGTGGCCAGCATGCGCGCGGTCTGTAACAGGCCACCGGCCTGCTTGATGCCGAACTTCACGAAGTCGGCGCAATCTGCCTTGATGACCCGGATCAGGCTTTCGTGATCGCTGATGGATTCGTCGGCCATGATGGGAATGCCGCCTTCCCGCCGGATCCGCGCCAGACCCGCGAGATCGTCCTTGTGCACAGGCTGTTCAAACAGTTGCATGTCACAAGACCGGACCGCCTTGCACAAGGCCAGCGCCTGGTCCACGTTGCATTGCATATTGGCATCCATGCGCAGCTTGATGTCCTTGCCGACGGCCTCACGTACCGCCTTCACCCGCGCGCTGTCCTTGCTGGCATCATTGCCGACCTTGATCTTCATCGATTTGAAGCCGGCGTTCTTCCAGCGCAAGGCTTCGGCAACCGCTTCCTCCGGTGGCAGTTCGCCGACCCAGCCGTTGAACTGCAAACGGTCGAGGACGGCACCGCCGATATAATCATGCAGGGCAATCCCCCTGCGCCGGCACACGAGCTCGATGCAGGCCAGTTCGACGCCAACGACGGCGCCGGGTTGCGACGGCGTCAGCTTGGAGGCCATCTCACAAATCTGATTGATGTGTCCCGGATCTTTGCCGATCAGGGCCGGCCCGATGCGATCGCGGATGGCCAGCGCAAGCTCCGGTCCGGTATGCGGCGATTTGGCGGTCGAAGACGGATCAATGCTGCTGATACCGGTCGCGCCGTCGGAATCGGTCACCCGCACCACGACACACTTGGTGACACTTTTGGAAACCCCACCACTGGTGAACGTGCCGACCAGCGGCATGCCGATGCTGAATACCTCGATCTTGCTGATTGTTGCAGACATTCTGGACCTCTTCCGTTATACGACTCAGTGAAATTCCGGCATCAGTAGAAACTCAGTTCGCCTGAATGCCGGCCTCGCGGATAACCTTGCCCCACATCTGCACTTCATTGACGATGTGCACACCGAATTCTTTCGGCGTGCTGCCGAGCACCTCCGAACCTTCCTTTTCCAATCGGTCACGCAGATCGGCATCGGTAAGGACAGAGACGACACTCTTGTGAAGAAACTGGATGACCGGCTGCGGGGTGCGTGCCGGCGCCACCAGACCGTACCAGTTGCTGACATGGAATCCGGGCAGCGTTTCCGCAATCGCCGGAAGATTCGGAAACGCCTGTGCTCTTTTGCGTGTGGTGACCGCGATGCCGCGCACCCGGCCGGCGGTAATGTGCGGACGCGCGCCCAGGGGATTCAGGAAAGCCAGCTGGATCTGCGCTGCCACCAGATCAACAATCACCTGCCCGCCGCCCTTGAACGGCACATGCACCATCGAAATGCCCGCCTTCTGCGACAGCAGCGTTCCGGCCAGATGCTGCATGCCGCCGGTCCCGGAGGAACCGTAATTGAGGGTTCCCGGCTTGGCTTTGGCCAGCACAATCAGTTCCGGAATGGATTTGACCGGCAAGGCATTGGGCACCAGCACCACGTAGGGCTGCTCCGTAACCTGCGTGATCGGTGCGAAATCCCGCGCGAAATCGTACGGCAGATCCTTGTGCAGATTGCTGCTCGCGGTAGTGGTGCCTGAAATCATCGTGATCGTATAGCCGTCGGGGGCCGCGGATTTCGTGGTTTCCATAGCAATCCTGCCGCCAGCACCCGGCCGGTTATCGACAACGACCTGCTGCCCGATTCGATCCGTCAGCTTCTGCGCAACCCCGCGCGCCACAAGGTCAGTACCACCCCCGGCTACAAACGGCACCAGCATACGCACGGGCTTGTCGGGATATACGCCCGGCACCTTCACCGGTGCCTGCGCCGCCGCCGTCAGCGGCAGGCAGACACCGCCGCACAACAGAATCGCGCTCAGATATTGAAGCATTTATTTTTTCCTCGTTTTAGTGGTTTTTTCTTTTAAATTCAGTGGTACAGCAGCAGCGATGCGGGCCAGTCGGGTTTTCAGCGAATGCCGCACATGTTCGCGCGCAACAGCTTCGGCGCGAGCGGCGTCGTGACGCTCGATCGCGTCAACTATGGCCAAGTGCTGGGCATGCGCTTCGCGGGCATGGGGCCCGTTCAGCAGGTTTGAATCGCCGAGCAGGGGAATCAGTGAATACACGCCCGCAATGGCTTTGCTCAGGAACTGGTTACGGGCACTTTCGAGGATGATGTCGTGAAACTGCCGGTTCAGAGGGATCAGCGCGGCGGGATTATCCAGCAGAGCAGCCTCCTGATCGACGATCGCCCTGAGTGCTGCAATTTCTGCCGGACCTGCGCTGACTGCGCATGCTGCCGCTGCGGCCGGCTCCAGCAGTTCGCGCACTGCGAACATCTGTCGCATGTCATCAGCATCGAGGCGCATCACCAGCGCACCGCGGAACGGCTGATTGAGCAGCAATCCCTCGCTTTGCAGACGCCGCATGGCCTCACGTATGGGCGTACGACTCATGCCCAGCCAAGCGGCCAGATCAACCTCGGTCAGGTGAGCCCCGGTAGCGACCCTGCCCTCCCTGATCGCCTTGCGGATCTCGTCGCACGCGACTTCAGCGAGGGAACGCGCGTCACCTGCAGATGGAACGCGGCGAGCGGCGATGCGCTGCAGAGCGGAATCATCTGGCACGCTGCGGACGGGCCGTTTCGAGCGGCTTGGTGGCGCCATCGCGACGGCTCAGCCTGCGATCACGGCTTCGCCGTTGATCACCGTGCGATGCAGGACTCGCGGCTGTTTGGAATCAACCTCGGACCGGTAATGCATGGCACAGCGGTTGTCCCACAGAATCAGGTCACCCACCTGCCACTCATGCATCCAAGCATATTTCGGTTGCGTCGCGTGCGCCCACAACCGGTCGAGCAGCGCCTCGCTCTCCGCATTGGGCATTCCGATGATGTAGTTGGAAGGCCAGTCACGACGACGCCCCAGATACAAGGCACGTTTTCCGGTAACCGGATGCACGCGCACCAGCGGATGCGCCGGACCCGGAACCTCTTCTGGTGTTGTCGGCATTTTCACTGTCGGCCGGAGCACCCCTGCACTGTTGCGGCTGGCGTCATGAATCTGCGATTTGCCCTTGATTGCCGCCTTCAGGTCTTCAGGCAGTTCGTCATAGGCCAGGTACTGGTTGTTGAACCAGGTATCCCCGCCACCCTTGGTCGGAATCACCACTGAATACAGCATGCTCCCCGCCGGCGGTACCTGCACATAGGAATTGTCGCTGTGCCAGACCACCTCATAACTGCCCAGCGTGCCATTGTCCTGGACCGGCACACCATTCTCATCGAGATTGCTGATCAACGTCAGGTGCGAGTGCAACGGCACCATTTTGCCACCGATCTTGTAGCCGCCCGCGACCTGGTATTTTCGCGCCGCAGGTTCCTTGGTCGCACCGAAAATCCGCGCCGCAGCGAGCAACGACTCGTCAGGCAGATTCTGTCCGCGCCAGAACAGCACGAGATGATCAGCCCAGGCCTTGCGCAACAGTTCACGGCTTGCTTCGGGTACCGGCTGAGACAGATCCATGCCGCGAATTTCTGCTCCGAGTGCGGCGCCACTGGGTACTACCTGAATCTGATCGGGCAGGTTCCGATTGGCGATCGACTGGCGTTGAGTGGCTTCCATGACTGTCTCCTTGATAGGCTTGGGCGAAAAATTGTATACAATGAATACAATTTAAACAACCGTGATTTGAACAAGGTCTGCCCCAATCAGCTTCGGCTTTTTTTGCAAACGATTTCAGACAAAAAAAGCAGAGAAATGCTCATGGATACGGTCGGGCATCTCCTCCTGCATGTAATGCCCGCAGTCCAACGGATCGGTCGCCCGAATGTTCGAGGCATAGCTACGCCAGATGTCGAGGAACTTCTGCGCGCGCTCCGGTGAATGGCCGCGGGCACCCCATAGCAGCATCAGCGGCATCTCCAGCTTTTTATCCTTGTCGGCAGTATCCATCTCAAAATCGCAGGTCGCCGTTGCGCGGTAGTCACGGCAGGAACCGGTGATGGTCTTCAGCGTGTAACAGCGGATGTATTCCGCCATCGCGGTTTCGGTGAGGAAGCCGAGGCCGGTGCCGCCACGAATCAGCATGCGGCTTTTGATGAAGTATTCAGCCGGTACGGCGCTGATCAAACGCTCCGGAAACGGTTCAGGCTGCGCCATGAACCCCCAGTGCCAGGTACCCACCGCCCAGGCCTTGGTGATGTTGTTCCACACGTAATGATTGGGAATGATGTCCATCAGGCAGACCTTGCGGATGCGCTGCGGATGGTCCATGCACATACGATGCACTGTTCGTCCGCCGCGATCATGACCGGCGACGAAAAACTTTTCGTAGCCAAGCTGATCCATGATTTCCAGCAGGTCCTGCGCCATCGAACGAAAACTGAAATTGATGTTGTTCTCGCCGGCCTCCGGCAACGAGCTGTCGCCGTAGCCACGCAGGTCCGGGAGAATCACGTGGTAATGCTTTGCCAGATGCGCCGCAATCTTGTGCCAGCATGTGTGGTTCTGTGGATTGCCATGCACCAGCAGCAGCGGCGGCCCCGAACCGCCATGGCGCAGCCGGATGACGGCGCCGCTGGTACGCACGTCCACATGTTCAAATCCTGAAAAATGGGCAGCCACCTCTGCACTACCCCAGCGTGTCGGGTCGCGCGCATAGTCGGCGGCATTTGCTGTCGCCATGATCTTCAAACTATTCATCACTGCTCCTCGGCTGTTGCTAGTTGGCGGGGCATTGTTTATCTTGGTCCGACAAAATGCAAACAAAGAAAACTACATGCTGGACTCACAGCACGATTGCTAATTTGGAGGAAAAAATGGATCGGATTTTTAATGGCGTGACAGCGCTGCTCACAACACTCGTTCTGGTCGCCATCAGTATGCCTGCTGATGCCCAGACCTTTCCGACGCGCCCGGTGCGCATCGTGGTGCCGTTCACGCCGGGCGGCGCGAACGATGTCATCGCGCGCGTCGTCGCGCAGCGCCTGACGGAACCGCTGGGCCAGCAGGTGCTGGTCGACAACCGTGGCGGCGCCGGCGGCGCCATCGGCGCGGAACTGGTGGCGCGATCACCGGCCGACGGCTACACGCTGCTGCTGGCCAATCCCGGCCCCAATGCCATCAACCCGATGCTGCA
>CAIZLW010000236.1 GCA_903933915.1 uncultured beta proteobacterium
AATTTGCGCGGTGGCAACGGGCGGTGAAGGCTTCGGGGGCAGAGGCGAACTGACCGACTCAGAATCAACCCCTACGATCGACTGACTCTCATTTCGGATGAGAGAGCTTATACAAGCAAACCACGCCAGTCGCCCGTCAGCCTTACGTCTTGCCCCCGGGACACCCAAACCAAAGCCCTCGATTTCTCGGCGTTCTCATAGGCCCACTTTGCCACACCGAATGACGCCCCTGAATCAAACGGGAAACGAGCAGCATCAAAAATCTCTTGGAGAGCTATATCCTCCACATTATTGCGATTAACCCAACGCGCAAGGTGACAGGGTGCCGCAAGCATATCCCGCTTATCCCGATTACAAGACGCATGAGCCAGCACAAAATTGTGGCCGAGGTCGAGCGAATAACGCGACCATGGAATGAAATGATCGACCTCCCCTCCCTCGCGAAGCTTGCCCGCACAGTAAAAACAGGCTCCACGTTGGAGATCGAGAAGACCATCCGAGATGGATCGCAGTCCGCTACGTTCCGCACCAAAGAGGAACTCAGATAAGTCAGACATTGACCCGAGTATTGTTCGATTAAGCGGCAGTCGCTGCACGAAGGACAGCCAAGCTGTTTGAACCAACGCCTGGACTACTGCAAATTGAGCCCGGAAACAGGCGGCCACGCCCGGCCGCAGGACCACGCACATCTCCACCAGGTGCTCGTCATAAAGAAATTCGAGGCGCTCCCGCCCCACCAACTGAAGCTTCCAGAGAGGCATTGAGACCAGAAGCCGGCCGACATCGCGAATCAGTCGTTGCCATGACCTCTTGCCACGAGCCAAAGCAAGGGTTGGTGTAGTCGCCTTGAATGCCGCAATCTTGCTAATTATGCTTGCCTGCCGCCCTGTACTTTGAACAAGCACATTCTTGCCGCGAAATGGCGCAACTTGGCGCCAGTAAAGAGCAATGAATCGATCCGCTAATTGATCGAGTTCGATGGGAAGCGTTCCGTCGGAAAGTGCAGTTTTCTCAATACTCAGTTCCGCCAGCGCGAGCAGTAGCGCATATTTGTAGCTTGCCACGAACGAACCTTCGCCAAGAATGCGCTGAATACCAATCAGGAATTCAAGTTGCGCAGAATCGCTTGGAAGTCGACTCATTTCTTTTCCCAATACGCCGCCTTCTCCGGAATAATCCATCGCACTCCACCACGCGGGTCTGCTCTGTCACCCTCATAGCGCGGAATCAGGTGGATATGGAGATGCATTACCGTCTGCCCAGCCGCGGCGCCATTATTGATTCCGATGTTGTAGCCGTGAGGCTTGTGCAAACTATCAATGATCAATTTCGTGGCGTCGAGCAACTCCAGCATCGCCACGCGCTCCTCATGGGTGCAGTCAAAAAATGACGGCACATGTCTGCGCGGAATTACAAGGGCATGCCCCTTGGAAAGGGGATATCCATCCCACTTTGCAAAAGCGAGTTGATTCTCAGCAGCAAGGTTCGTCGGATGATCACCGCAAAAAGGACATGACGCGTCGACTTTTGAATCACTCATTCAGCACTCTCACGTTTGATGAGGTAATTCGCGGATTGCTTTTGCAAATTTGATTAACCGAAAGAATTCCTGGTGCCACAAACACTACCGCACCTTAAACACCAACTTCCCCCGCAAATGCCTGCCCTCACTCACCCGATGCGCAGCTGCTGCATCCGCCAGCGCATAGGTGGTGATCTGCGGCAGCTTCACCGCACCTGAGGTCACGAGTTGCACGATGCGGTCGAGGTGGGCGCGCTTGCGGCTGGCGTCGGGTTTGAGCGAGGCCATGTCCTCATAGGGCGGTGTCGGGGCCGGGCCGTTGATGAAAGCAGCGCGACCACCCCGCTTGAGGACCTTGAAGGCGTTTTTCGCGACCTCACCCCCTACGGTGTCGAACACGGCGTCGCAGTCCTTCAGCACCTGCGTGAAATCTTCCTTGTTGTAATCAATCACCTGATCAGCACCCAGGCTCTTCACGTAGTCGACGTTGGCCGCGCTGCAGGTGCTGATGACCCGCGCGCCGAGGTGTTTGGCCAGTTGCAATCCAAAGCTCGCGACACCGCCCGCCCCGCCCTGCACCAGCACGGTCTGGCCGGCTTTGACCTGCAGCGCGTTTTCAATTGACACAATCGCGGTGAGCCCGACCAGCCCCAGGGCTGCCGCTTCAACGTGGCTCCATGGCGCGGGCTTTTTGGTGACGATTGATGCGTTGATCGCCACCTTTTCGGCATAGCAGTTTTCAGCGCTGCTCTCGGTTACGCCGAAGACTTCATCGCCGACTTTGAAATCCGTCACGCCGCGCCCGACGGCGCTGACCACGCCGGAGAAATCCCGCCCGGGGATGTGCGGGAATTTTTGCGTCGGCCCGTGGTAGCCCGAGCGGACTTTCCAGTCGGCGCCGTTGACGCTGGCGGCGTGGATGTCGACGACGACCTGGCCGTCATTGGCGATGGGGTCGGGTTGGTCGCCGTATTGGAGGACTTCGGGGCCTCCGTTTTTTAGGAAATAGACGGCTTTCACTTCTTGTATCCCCTGTTTGTTGTTGCTGGAAGCAAGGCTCTGCCGCTGGGTGGGTCTGCGGCGCGAGCGATGGGGGTTTGTAACACAGCGCGTGCGGAATTCGGTGTCCGAAGGGAAACGCAGGTCATTCTCAGCAACGCTTTCGGCAGGGCGTCGCAGCGTCAGCGCCCTGACAGCCCGGCATCAACTTCGCTTGTTTTTGAAACAAAAAAAGGGTATCTTTTGCTTCAAATCCACCATGGGAAAACACTTAAAATCCGTTGATAATCAGCTTCTTAGCCGAATATGTGCTAAGGGAGGGGGGTGGGTGTTCACTCCAGCGGATTTCCTTGACCTCGGCAGCCGCACGGCCGTGGGTCTCGCGCTCATGCGTTATGCCCGCGCCGGCACCATCCGCAAGCTCGCCCGCGGCCTCTACGACGTGCCACAAAAACACCCCCGCTTCGGCACATTGGCCGCGGACTCCAACGCCATTGCCAACGCCCTCAAAGGCCGCGACGCCATACGGTTGCAACCCTCCGGTGCCTACGCCGCCAATATCCTCGGCCTCTCTGATCAGGTACCGGTGCGGCTGGTATTTTTGACCGATGGCTCCAGCCGCCGGGTCAGGATTGGCAAGCAGGAAATCGTGCTCAAGCAGACCACCCCGCGCAACATGGCTACCGCCGGCCGCATCAGTGGCACTGTCATTCAGGCTTTGCGCTGGCTGGGCCAGCGGCACGTGGACGATGCCGTGATTGCGAAATTACGCCGCAATCTGAAACCCAAAGACAAGTCCACACTGCTGCAGGATGCCGCTTATGCACCGGCGTGGATCGGTGACATCTTTCACCAGTTGGCAAAAGACGCCAGGTAGCGCATGGACGCTTACCTCACGCTCCCGGCGAATGACCAGCGCGCGGCGTGTCAGGAGGCGGAATCGCGCATGCGCCTGCGTGCGGCCAGCATCGAGAAGGATTTCTGGGTCTGCTGGACACTGCGTGAACTCTTTGCCCTGCCGGAGTGGGGTGCGCACCTCACCTTCAAAGGCGGCACGTCGCTCTCCAAGGCATGGCAACTGATTGACCGTTTCTCCGAAGATATCGATGTCGTCATCGACCGCGATTTTCTCGGTTTCGGCGGCGACCACAGCCCGGGCAAAGCCACCAGCCGCAAACAGCAACGCCTGGCACTCGACGCCTTGCGGAAAACCGCCCAGGACCGCATCCGCGAATCCCTGCAGCCGGCGCTGCACGCAAGCATCACTGGAAAACTACCTGCCGGCGTCGTCTGGCAACTCGAACCCGATGCCGACGATCCGGACAATCAGACCCTGCTGTTTCATTACCCGACGGTGTTCGGTGCGGGAGACTACGTGCCCCCGCGGGTCAAGATCGAACTCGGCGCGCGATCGGACATCGACCCCGCCGAAACACCCCAGATCGAACCCTACCTGAACGGCGCAATTCCCGACCTGCTCGGCGCCAGCCGGTTTACTGTGCGCGCCCTGGCGCCACGCCGCACGTTCTGGGAAAAAGTCATGCTGCTGCACGAAGAGACCTACCGGCCGGCAGACAAGAAACGCGGCGCCCGCTTGTCCCGCCACTATTACGATGTCTGGTGCCTGATCAAACACGGCATTGCAGATCAAGCGCTCGCCGATACCGGCCTGTTCGAACGCATTGCCGCCCATCGGCGAGTGTATTTTCGTTATACGTGGATGGATTACACCACGCTGAAACCCGGAACACTGCGGCTGATGCCAACGCAAAACCAGATGACCAGCTGGCAGCGAGACTACGACAGCATGCGGGAAACCATGTTTTTCAGCGACGCCCCGGAATTTCCTGAAATTCTTGCGAAGATCGAGGAATTCGAGCGGCGCTTTAATGCGACAACATCATGATGATGATCATGCACATCATGTCGGACATGATTAGCCTTAGCGTTGCCACAGACGACAATCATCATCCGTCAGTTTCGTAGCCCGATTGAGCACGCACCGAAGGAAGTCCCCTTGGGGAGAAATCCATGGGATTAGTCGTTGCCGTTTGCGAGTACGCCGGCACACTCGTCCGCGTCGCGGACCCGGATTTCGCTCCGCTGCATCCGGGCTACGAAGTCCGGCTGATAAAATTGGCTGCTTTGCATCAATAACAAAATCAGGAGTGCCTAATGTTTACTCGCATCCTCAGCGCGAGCTTCGCCGCGCTTGCACTCACAGCTCCCGCCATCGCCGCCGATTACCCCACCCGCCCGGTGCGCCTGATCATCGGTTTCGGGCCGGGGGCGCCGGATACGGTGGCGCGGCTGGTGGCGGCGCAGGTCTCAACGCAACTCGGCCAGCAGCTGGTGGTGGATAACCGCCCGGGGGCCAACGGCATCATCGGTGCCGATCTGGTGGCGAAGAGTGCGCCGGATGGTTACACGCTGCTGCTGACCTCGGCCTCGTTTGCGACCAATCCCTTTACCCAGAAAAAACTCCCCTACGATGTGCGCCGGGATTTCACACCGGTGACCAACGTGGCGTCGGGCGGCGGTTATTTCCTGACGGTGCATCCCAAGGTGCCGGCGAACACGGTGCAGGAGCTGATCACGCTGGGCAAGAACCCGGCCTCCAAGCTCGCCTTCGGTTCCGCCGGCCCCGGCAATACGCTGCATCTGGCGGGTGAACTCTTCAACGCGCGCACCGGCACACGCATGGTGCATGTGCCGTACAAGGGCGCGGGCCCGGCGATGACGGCGCTGGTGTCCGGTGAAATCCAGGTGATGTTCGTGACCACCCCTTTGGGCATGCCGCACATCGAAGCCAAACGCATCCGCCCGCTGGCCTACACCGGCCCCAAGCGCGCGCCCTTCATGCCCGAGGTGCCGACCATCGCTGAAGCCGGTGCGCCGGGCGCGATGATGGACAACATGAGCTGGTACGGCGTGTTCGGCCCGGCAAAGCTGCCGGTAAAAATCACCACGCAGTTGCACAAGGAGTTCGCTACCGCGCTGAAGCTGCCGCTGATCATCGAGCGCCTGGACAACCTGCGCCTCGTGCCGGTGGGTGATTCGCCGAAGGATTTTGCGGCGTTTATGGAAGGCGAGTTGAAGCGCTTTGCGGACAAGGGAACACTTGCGGTGAAGCTGTCGGGGTATCAACCGGAGTAATGGTTGGCGTGAGCCGTTGTAGCCCGGATGAAGCAACGCGGAATCCGGGAAGAAGCACCGCGTTTGATTATTCCACGCCCACCCCGGATTACGGCCTGCGGCCTTCATCCGGGCTACGGGTCCTGCGCCTCGTACCGGTGGGTGATGCGCCGAAGGTTTTTGCGGCGTTTATGGAAGGCGAGTTGAAGCGCTTTGCGGACAAGGGAACACTTGCGGTGAAGCTGTCGGGGTATCAACCGGAGTAAGGTTGCCCCGCAAGCTGTTG
>CAIZLW010000237.1 GCA_903933915.1 uncultured beta proteobacterium
CATCCAGGCGGCGATCGGCGCGCATATCATTGCCCGTGAAACGGTCAAAGCCATGCGCAAGAACGTGCTGGCCAAATGTTATGGCGGTGACATCTCCCGCAAGAAAAAGCTGCTGGAAAAGCAGAAGGCCGGTAAAAAACGCATGAAGCAGGTTGGCACGGTTGAAATCCCGCAGGAGGCTTTTCTGGCCATTCTGCAGGTCGATAAATAGGCAAGGGCATGAATTTCGCACTCATCATGGTGGTGCTGGTGCTGTTCACCGGCGTGGTATGGCTGGCCGAGATGTTTTACTTCCGCAAGCACCGCGCGGAGGGCGAGGCGCAGCCCTGGTGGATCGAATACCCAGCCAGTTTTTTTCCGGTGATTCTGGTGGTCTTTGTGCTGCGCTCGTTTCTGGTCGAGCCCTTCAAGATTCCTTCGGGGTCGATGCTGCCCACGTTGCTGGTAGGGGACTTCATACTGGTAAACAAATTCACCTACGGCATCCGCCTGCCGGTCATCAACACGCGCCTCATCGCAATCAACGATCCGCAGCGGGGCGAAGTGATGGTGTTTCGTTATCCGGATAATCCGTCGCTGGATTACATCAAGCGGGTTGTCGGTGTTCCCGGCGATGAAATCGCCTACACCAACAAGCGCCTGACCATCAATGGCAATGAAATTCCGGTCAAAGCGGATGGCGAATTCAACTATCTCGAAAGTGGCCTTAATTTTGTCGCGACCAAGCGTTTCCAGGAGCAACTGGGAAATCATGGCCATTCGATACTGACTCAGGCGGAATCACCTCCCGTGCAACCGGGCGGCGTGCAGCGCTTTCCCTTCCGAGATAATTGTGCCTACAATGATTCAGGCTTCCGCTGCAAAGTGCCTGCTGCGCATTACTTCCTGATGGGCGACAATCGCGACAGCAGCAGTGACAGCCGCTATTGGGGTTTTGTTCCGGAACGCAATATTGTGGGCAAGGCATTTTTGATCTGGTGGAATTTTGACGACCTGAAGCGTATTGGTCAGTCGATCGACTAATTTTGACGGGAGATTTTTATGCATGCACAGCGCGGTATTACGCTCACAGGTTTTCTGGTTTTTGCGGTGCTTGCCGTCAGCGCATTGCTGCTGGCCTTCAAGATCGGGCCTGCCTATTCCGAGTTCTACACAATCCAGAAGATCATGCGCACTGTCGCAGCTGAACCGGCAATGCAGACGGCCGCTCGTGGAGAAATCAACACGGCCTTCAACAACCGCGCAACGATCGAAAACATCAAGGTCATCAGCTATAACGATCTTGAGGTGAACAAGGAAGGCGGCAAGCTGGTTATCAGTGCAGCTTATTCCGTGAAAGTCCCGCTGTTCTACAATCTCAGTGCGTGCATGGAATTTGCCCCCAGTTCTGAACGGTAGCAGGCATCACGGTAATCCGGCCGCCGTGGATCCGGAAGCCATCAGTGCACGCATTGGACATCGCTTCAAAGAGGCGGGGTTGCTTCGGCGGGCGCTGACCCACCGCTCGTTTGGGGCGACACACAACGAACGGCTGGAGTTTCTCGGCGACAGCGTGGTCAATTGCGCGATTGCTCTCGAGTTGTTCGAAAAATTTCCTGACCTGAGCGAAGGCGAACTTTCCCGTCATCGCGCCAATCTGGTTAATCAACAGACCCTGCACCGTATCGCACTGGACCTGCAACTGGGCAACCAGTTGCTGCTGGGCGAGGGCGAACTGAAAAGCGGCGGTGCAGCGCGCCCCTCGATCCTCGCCGACAGTGTGGAGGCGCTGATCGGCGCCACATTGCTGGACGGTGGCTTCGGCGCGGCGCAGACGGTTGTGCGACGCCTGTTTGCTGCCGATCTGGCGCAGATTGATCCCAGCGTCAGCGGCAAGGATGCCAAGACCCTGCTGCAGGAATTCGCGCAGGGCAAGGGCATGGCGCTGCCGGTTTATTCGTTGCTGGCCACCCGCGGCCATGCGCATGCCCAGACGTTTGAAGTGCAGTGCCTTCTGGAAGGCTGCGATATCAAGACCGAAGGTCAGGGCGGCAGCCGGCGCGCCGCTGAGCAGGACGCAGCCGGCAAAGCGTATCAACAGGCCATTCAAAAATGAGCAATACCACTGAACACCGCTCCGGTTATGTCACGATCATCGGGCGGCCGAATGTCGGGAAATCCACCTTGCTCAACCAGCTGGTCGGGCAGAAGATCAGCATTACTTCGCGCCGCCCGCAGACCACCCGCCAGCGCATCATCGGTATCGTCACCCAGCCGGATACGCAGTTCGTGTTTGTCGATACCCCCGGTTTCCAGACCCGCCATGGCAATGCACTGAACCGGCTGATGAACCGCAGCGTATCGCGCAGCGTTGTCGATGTGGATGCCGTGGTGTGGGTGATCGAAGCCCTGAAACTGAATGCCGGCGATCAGGCGTTGCTGCCGATGCTGCAGGACGGCGCGCCGCTGATCATTGCGGTCAACAAGATCGACGAAGTCGGCAACAAGAACGAACTGCTGCCGTTCATGCAAAAGATTGAAGAACTGGCGCACCCGCGGGCCATCGTCCCGGTGTCC
This sequence comes from uncultured beta proteobacterium, assembly GCA_903933915.1. Taxonomy (GTDB): domain Bacteria; phylum Pseudomonadota; class Gammaproteobacteria; order Burkholderiales; family SG8-41. The sequence goes on from CAIZLW010000237.1 coordinate 2,557, forward strand.
GCCAAAACCGGCATCGGCGCCAAAGATCTTCTGAACACCATCCGCGGACTGCTGCCCGCGCGCGAACGATTGTATGGCGAAGACGAAATCACCACGGCCAGCGAACGTACCTTGGCCGCTGAATTGATACGCGAAAAGCTGTTCCGCCTGCTCGGTGAGGAATTGCCTTATTCCGCGATGGTGGAAATCGAGAAATTCGAGATCGTCGACGGTTTGCGGCGCATCCACGCCGGCATCCTGGTCGATAAAGCCGGGCATAAGGGCATTGTCATCGGCAAGGGCGGCGAGAAGCTCAAGCAGATTGCCTCCCAGGCGCGAACCGACATGGAGCGATTGTTCGGCGGCAAAGTGTTTCTGGAAGTCTGGGTCAAGGTCAAGTCCGGCTGGGCCGACGATGCAGCCACGCTCAAGCGCTTGGGAATAGACTAAAATATCAATAAAAACAATATGTTAAGTAATTATTTTTGGTTTCACCGCAAGCGCGTGCCGCGAAAATTGAGTCATGGCGGCTGAGCGCGCTCGACGTGACGGCCACCCTGGCTACCTGCTGCACACCTATCCCTACCGCGAAACCAGCCTGGTCGCCGAAATCTACGTCCGCGAAAAGGGGCGTGTCGCCGTCATTGCCCGCGGCGCCCGTCGTCCGCGTTCCGCGCTGCGAGGGGTATTGATGGCCTTCCAGCCGCTGATGCTCACTTGGTCCGGTAAGGCTGAGTTGAAGACCCTGCACAAGGCCGAATGGCAGGGCGGTTATGCGCCGTTGCGCGGACTGAGCCTGATCTGCGGCTTTTATCTGAACGAGCTGCTGCTGAAGCTGCTGCCGCGCGAAGATCCCCACGAGCAGCTGTTCGAAGCCTATGCGGCTGCGCTGGCGCAACTGCCGGCGGCGCAGGATCATGCCGCCGTGCTGCGCCGTTTTGAGCGGGTCCTGCTCCAGGAACTGGGTTACGGACTGGTGTTTGACCGCGAAGTCATCAGCGGTGGGCCTATTGTTGCCGAGGCACTGTATCGCTATGTGCCGGACCGCGGCCCTGTGGCAGCGACTAAAACCGGCGAGCAAAGCGGCGTAGAATTGGCCGGGCAGACACTGATGGATATGGCCGCTGATCAATATACCGATCCGCGGACCGTGCAGCAGAGCAAAGTGCTGATGCGTTCTTTGATCAACCATTGCCTGGGCAACCAGACGCTGCACACACGACAACTGCTGCGAGACCTGCAGCAACTTTAGAGAATGCAGTCCGTAACCCGTATGACCAGACTCAGCGTCAACGTCAACAAGATCGCGTTGTTGCGCAACTCGCGCAGCCTCGGCATTCCGAGCGTGACCCGGGCTGCTGATATCGCCCTGCGCGCCGGTGCGCATGGCATCACCGTGCATCCGCGGCCCGATGCGCGGCATATCCGTGCCGCCGACGTGCATGAGCTTTCACAACTGCTCAAACAGTGGCCCAACGCCGAATTCAATATTGAAGGCAACCCGTTCGAGCCGCCGTTGCTGGAACTGGCGCAGTCCGTCCGCCCCCAGCAGTGCACGCTGGTGCCGGATGATCCGGCAGCGTTTACCTCTGACCATGGCTGGGACCTCCTGCGCCACGGCGACCGCCTGCGGCCGCTGATCGCAGACCTCCATGCCATGGGCATCCGCGTCAGTCTGTTCATGGATCCCTTGCCTGAAGCGATGATCATTGCCACCGCCATCGGCGCTGATCGTGTCGAACTGTATACCGAACCCTATGCCCGTGCTTTTGGCACCGCGGATGAAGCTGAAACCGTCGCACGGTACGCGGCGGCAGCCCGCAGCGCGCAGGCTGCGGGGCTCGAAGTGAATGCCGGTCACGACCTGAACCAGATCAATTTGCCGCTGTTTCTGTCCGCGGTTCCCGGCATTGCCGAAGTGTCGATCGGGCATGCATTGATCGCCGATGCGCTCGAATCCGGACTGGCGGCCACCGTTGAGGCCTATCTGCGTGCGATGGAGCAAACGCCGTCATGATCTACGGCATCGGTATCGACGTCATCCAGCCGCACCGCGTGGCACGGTTGCTCGAAAAATACGGGGACAGGTTCGTGAAGCGGGTGCTGACGCCGCTGGAGCAGCCGCGCTATTTGCGCAGTGCACAGCCGGTCCTGTTCCTGGCCAACCGCTTTGCGGCGAAAGAAGCGTTTTCCAAGGCGATGGGCACCGGATTCCGCTATCCCGTCACACTGCAATGCATCAGCGTCGTGCAGAACAGTGCGGGCAAACCGGGCCTTGCATTCAACGAGGCGCTTGAAGCGATGGTTCAGCGCAACGGCATCACCGGCCATTATCTGACCATCAGCGACGAATCCAACCTTGCCTGCGCCTGCGTGGTGCTCGAAAAATGAATCCATCCATGCATCTCGGACCGGTAATGCTTGATGTCGCCGGCACTCAATTGACCGCTGAAGACCGCAAGCGCCTGCTGCACCCACTGGTCGGCGGAGTCATCCTGTTCAGCCGCAATTTCGAATCCTGTACCCAGTTGCAGCAATTGACTGCGCAAATTCATGCGTTGCGCAATCCGCCGCTGATTATTGCGGTGGATCACGAAGGCGGGCGGGTGCAGCGTTTCCGTGACGGGTTTACCAGGCTGCCGCCGATGCGCGAACTCGGACTGGTCTGGGACCGTGATCGCCGCCATGCCACCGCACTGGCTCATGAGGTGGGCTTCATACTCGCCGCCGAACTTCGGGTTTACGGCGTCGACCTGTCGTTCGCGCCGGTACTGGACGTCGACTTCGGCAACAGCAGCGTGATCGGCGACCGTGCTTTCCACAGCCGGGCCGATGCCATTGCCGAACTGGCGACGGCCCTCATGCACGGCCTGCGCGACGGCGGCATGGCAGCCGTCGGCAAACATTTTCCCGGTCATGGTCACGTCAGCGCGGACTCGCACCACGAAGTGCCGGTGGATGAGCGTCCCTATGCCGACATCGAAAGCGAAGATCTGGTGCCGTTCCGGCGACTGATTGATAGCGGCATGGGCGGCATCATGCCGGCGCATGTGATTTATCCCCAGGTCGATCCGGCTCCGGCCGGATTTTCCGAGAAATGGCTCAAACGCATACTCCGCGGCGATCTCGGTTTTGATGGCGTCATTTTCAGTGACGATCTGAGCATGGAAGGCGCCAGCGTTGCCGGCAATGTGGTGGCCCGTGGTGAGGCCGCCCTGAAAGCCGGGTGCGACATGGTGCTGGTCTGCAACAATCCGCAATCCGCAGACGAACTGCTTGCCAGTCTGCACTACACCATGCCCGCCGTCAGTCTGGCGCGACTGGCCCGCCTGCACGGACGTGCGCATGCTGCAGACCCGTTCAAACTGCGCGAGGATTCGCGATACGCCGCCGCACTGCATGCGATTGCCGGACTGGGCGCGCACAGCGGTGATCTGCCGTTTGCCTGAGCAATGTCCAAACCCAAAAAAGCTGCAAGTCGCATGTCGACTGCAGAGCTATTTTCCACGGCCTGCACGCGCTGTCCGCGACTTTCTGCGCACCTCGCGGCGGTGCGTGCTGAATACCCCGATTACCATGCGCGGCCGGTCGCCCCGTTCGGCGCCCCTGATCCCGGACTGCTGATCGTCGGCCTGGCGCCGGGCATGCACGGCGCCAACCGGACAGGACGTCCTTTTACCGGAGACTATGCGGGCGTGCTGCTGTACGACACGCTGCACCGCTACGGGTTCGGCAGCCAGGCCGTGGCGGTTACTGCCAATGACGGTCTGGTGCTGATGGGCTGCAGGATCACCAATGCCGTCAAATGCCTGCCCCCCGGGAACAAGCCTTTGCCTGTGGAAATCCGCGAATGCAACGACTATCTCAGGGCTGAACTGAAGGCACTGCAGCCGGGCACGGCAATACTGGCGCTGGGCACTGTCGCCCATCAGGCGGTTTTGCGCGCGCGCGATGTGCGTCTTGCGGACTTCCCGTTTGCGCATGGCGCCAGTCACGATATCGACGAGCGCACCCGGTTATTCGACAGTTACCATTGCAGCCGTTACAACACGAATACGCGACGTCTGACGCCGGACATGTTTCATGGGGTGTTCGCGGCAATCCGCCACTACATCGACCGGCCCGCCGCGGCCGGCTGACCATGACCGAACCTTCGGAAATCGCCGCGGGTTTGCCCCATCTGCCGGGGGTTTACCGGATGATTGGCAAGGAAGGCGAGGTTCTCTACGTCGGCAAGGCGCTGGACTTGCGCAAGCGCGTCAGTTCCTATTTTCAGCGCATTGAGGCCCTGTCACCGCGGATCCGCCTGATGGTGGCGCAGATTGTCACCATCGATACCACGGTGACCCGCTCCGAATCGGAAGCACTGCTGCTCGAGAACAACCTGATCAAGGCGCTGTCGCCGCGCTACAACATCCTGTTTCGCGACGACAAGTCCTATCCGTATCTGATCCTAAGCGGGCACCGTTTCTCGCGCCTGGGATTTTTCCGCGGCAATCCCGACAAGCAGAGCAGGTATTTCGGCCCGTTTCCGAATTCCGGCGCCGTGCGCGAAAGCATGCAGCTGCTGCAGAAGGTGTTCCGACTGCGCACCTGCGAAGACAGCGTGTTCGAACATCGCTCCCGTCCATGCTTGTTGCACCAGATCCGGCGCTGCACCGCGCCTTGCGTCGGGCTGATCGGAGACGCCGAATATGCCGACGATGTCCGCAGCGCCGAGATGTTTCTCTCCGGCGAAGAGAACGCGGTATTCGATCGCCTGACCGAACGTATGAATGCCGCCGCCGAGGGCATGCGTTACGAAGAGGCGGCTGTGTGCCGCGACCAGATCAGCGCATTGCGAACAGTCAGGGAACGGCAATATGTCAGCAGCGATGCCGGACGCGATGTCGACGTGATTGCCTGTGGTTTTGCCGCGGGGACCTGCTGCGTCAATCTGGTGATGATCCGGGGCGGCCTGCATCTGGGTGATCGCAATTTCTTTCCGCAGAATGCCGACGGTGTCGAACCGGCGCAGATCATTGAGGCCTTTATTGCGCAGCATTATCTGCAACACCCGGTACCGCCGCAATTGGTGGCCGGCGAAGCGATTGCGATCGCGGGACTGGAGGAAACCCTGTCCGAACGCGCCGGACGGCGGGTTCAAATCAGCGCCAGCCCCATCGGTGAACGTCGGGTCTGGCTGCAGATGGCTGAAAAAAATGCCGAACTCGGCGCTGCCCAGCGCAACAGCAGGCGACTCGATGACGCGGCGAAACTGGTCGCGTTGCAACGCGCACTGGATCTGCCTGAGACCGTGCAGCGCATCGAATGTTTCGATATCAGCCATACCCAGGGCGAGGCCGCAGTGGCTTCCTGCGTGGTGTATGACAAAGGGGCCATGCAAAACGGCGAATACCGTCGCTTCAACATGAAAGATGTGATTCCAGGGGATGACTACGGCGCGATGCGTGAAGTGCTGACACGGCGCTATCGCAAAGTGGTGGCGGGAGAGGGTAAGATGCCTGACCTGATCATGATAGACGGCGGACAGGGGCAGCTGGGTGTCGCCATCGAAGTGGCCGGTGAACTGGGGCTCAACGTGCCGTTGCTGGGCGTGGCGAAAGGCGCGGCGCGCAAACCCGGAATGGAGCAGTTGTTGATGGCGGGACGCGAAGGTGCATTCCGGCTGACTGGGGATGACCCGGGACTGCACCTGATCCAGCAGATCCGGGATGAGGCGCACCGGTTTGCCATCGAAGGACACCGCGCCCGCAGGGCAAGGACGCGTTCGGTTTCAACGCTTGAAGATATTCCAGGTGTAGGTGCGAAACGGCGGCAACGCCTGATGGCGCGTTTCGGCGGACTGCGTGGGCTGATTGCCGCGAGCGCCGAAGAAATGGCTCAAGTCGAAGGCATCAGCAGGGAACTGGCGGAACGGATTTATGACTCATTGCACTGAGCGCTCTGCACTGAAATGACATTCAATTTACCCATTCTTCTGACCTGGCTGCGGATCGTGATGATTCCGCTGTTTGTCGGCGTGTACTATTTTGAGCAGAGTTGGATGTCCCATGCCACACAGAATCTGGTGGCGACGATCATTTTCACTGGCGCCGCCATCACCGACTGGCTGGATGGATGGCTGGCCCGGTGGCTGAACCAGACTTCGGCCTTTGGTGCTTTTCTCGATCCGGTAGCAGACAAGTTGATGGTCGCCGCGGCGCTGATCATCCTGGTCCAACTGGGTCGTGTCGATGCCGTGGTGGCGCTGATCATTATTGGTCGCGAAATCGCGATTTCCGCGCTGCGCGAATGGATGACGTCGATCGGGCAGGGCAAGAGTGTCGCGGTGTCGATGGTCGGCAAGATCAAGACTGCCGCACAGATGATTGCGATTCCGATGCTGCTGTATCACGAAGCCATCGGCGCTTTCGATCCGCAGCGCTGGGGCACCTGGCTGATCTGGGCTGCTGCTGTACTGACTCTGATATCGATGGGGTATTACCTGAAAATGGCCTGGGCCGCCGCCCACGGCCGGATATAGGGGTGGTTGCAGGAATTTGCCGGTTTAGCTTATAATTCGCGGTCGCAAGATGAAGGCAATGCGGGAATAGCTCAGTTGGTAGAGCGCAACCTTGCCAAGGTTGAGGTCGGGAGTTCGAGCCTCCTTTCCCGCTCCAAATTCTGGGGAAAACGGTTGATTGCAAACTGCCGTTTTCCCCTTTTAGTTTCAGTGGCGCGGTAGCAAAGCGGTTATGCAGAGGATTGCAAATCCTTCCAGGGCGGTTCGACTCCGCCCCGCGCCTCCAGCACAAAACCCGGTCCCGGCCATACAATCAGCAAACGCCCGGGGCGAGTGGTGAAATTGGTATACACAAGGGACTTAAAATCCCTCGGCGCAAGCCATGCCGGTTCAAGTCCGGCCTCGCCCACCACTAATTTGACAGTGACATGATCGTATTTGACATCGGTTGTGACAACGACCATCGCTTTGAAGGCTGGTTCA
>CAIZLW010000238.1 GCA_903933915.1 uncultured beta proteobacterium
CCGGGCTACCCCCGGCAGAAGTTGTCTGGTTTTAAAGATGCTGAAAAAACAGAAACCTCAACGTTGATGCGATAATTCCGCATCAATAAAAACCACCCATCTTGAAAAACATCCCAAGAGATCACCACTGGTGCGCCGCACCGGTCGCTGCCGGCATATTGCGCCGCTGGCTGACCGATCGCGGTTCGCTGACCGCGCGGCTGGAACGCCATGCCGGCCCGATCAAGGTCAAGGTGCTGTTCCAGGGATTGCGGCGCGTGAATCTCGATGAAGCATTCCTCTTCGAGTCGCCGGCAGCGCGTGTGCTGGTGCGTGAAGTGCTGTTGTTGCGGGGAACCAAGCCGCTGGTGTTCGCGCATACCGTGGTCGCGCCGGGCGCGTTGCGCGGCGCATGGCGCAGTGTTACCGGACTGGGTACGCGCCCGCTGGGTGCGGCGCTGTTTGCCGATCCGCGTATTGCGCGCTTCCCGCTGCACCAGAAAAAGCTGCCGCTTTCGCACCCGCTGCACCGTCGCGCGGCGGCGCAACTGAAGCGGACGCCGCCGCCGTTGTGGGCGCGGCGTTCGATATTCGCCGCTGGCAATTCGCCTATACTGGTCAGCGAAGTTTTCCTGCCGGCGATATACGACCTGTGACCCCTGCATTGACGCCGAAGGATCGACTCAACGCCTATGAGCGGCTGATGCGGCTCGACAAGCCGATCGGCATCCTGTTGCTGCTGTGGCCCACGCTGTGGGGATTGTGGTTTGCGTCCGCCGGCATCCCGCCGCTTGACGTGCTGTTGATTTTCGTCACCGGCACCGCGCTGATGCGTTCCGCGGGCTGCGTGGTCAATGATTATGCCGATCGCAACTTCGATCCCCATGTCGAGCGCACCAGGGATCGGCCGATTGCGGCGGGTATCATCCAGCCGAATGAGGCGTTGATACTGGCCGCCGTGTTGATGCTGTGCGCTTTTGTGCTGGTGCTGTTCCTCAGTGCGCTGACCATCAAGCTGGCGTTTGCAGCGGCGGCGATTGCGGTGATTTATCCCTTCGTGAAGCGGGTGTTTCCGCTGCCGCAGGCCTGGCTGGGCGTGGCTTTCGGTTTCGGCATCCCGATGGCCTATGCTGCGGTATGGCAAGCATTGCCGCTGGTGGGCTGGTTGTTGTTGCTGGCGACGGTGTTGTGGGCGATTGCCTATGACACAGAATATGCAATGGTCGATCGCGACGACGATCTGAAAATCGGCGTCAAATCATCGGCGATTCTGTTCGGCCGTTACGATGTACTGGGTGTGCTGACGGCGCACGCGCTGTTTCTGGTGCTGATGACCGGGATCGGCTGGTGGCAGTTGCGCGGGGCGTTTTATTTCGCCGGTCTGACGGTCGCGTCGGTGCTGGTGATGTATCAATATTTCCTGATCCGGAAGCGCAGCCGCGAAGGCTGCTTCCGGGCCTTCCTCAACAATAACTGGGTGGGCTGCGTCATCTTTGCCGGCATCGCCGCCGACTGGTGGCTGAACCCGCAGGTGCTGCTATGAGTTATCGAGATTTGCGCGACTTCATCGCCGGGCTGGAGCGCGACGGCCAGCTTAAACGCATCAGCGTCGAAGTCGATCCAAAACTGGAAATGACCGAGATCTGCAACCGCGTGCTGAAGCAGGGCGGTCCGGCGCTGCTGTTTGAAAACCCCAGGGGTTACACCATGCCGGTACTCGGCAACCTGTTCGGCACGCCGCATCGCGTCGCGCTGGGCATGGGCCGTGATTCGGTGGCCGAGTTGCGCGAACTGGGCCAGGTGCTGGCGCAATTGAAGCAGCCGGAACCGCCGAAAAGTTTGAAAGATGCCTGGGACAAACTGCCGCTGCTGCGGCAGATCATGTCCATGCAGCCGAAACGGGTGCGTGACCCCGTGTGTCAGGAGCAGGTGTGGGAAGGCGATGACGTTGATCTGGCGAAGCTGCCGATCCAGACCTGCTGGCCCGGCGACATCGGCCCCTTGCTGACCTGGGGCCTGACGGTGACGCGCGGTCCGAACAAGACGCGACAGAACCTCGGTATTTACCGGCAGCAGGTGATCGGCCGCAACCGGCTGATCATGCGCTGGCTGGCGCATCGCGGCGGCGCGCTGGATTATCGTGACCATTGCCTGGCGCATCCGCGCGAACCATTTCCGGTCGCGGTGGCGTTGGGCGCCGATCCGGCAACCATGCTCGGCGCGGTGACGCCGGTGCCGGATTCATTGTCCGAATACCAGTTCGCCGGTTTGCTGCGTGGTGAAAAAACCGAAATCGCACAATGCATTACGCATGACCTGACAGTCCCGGCGCGCGCCGAAATCGTGCTCGAAGGCCATATTCACCCCAACGACACCGCGCTCGAAGGCCCGTTCGGTGATCACACCGGCTATTACAACGAGCAGGACCGTTTCCCGGTGTTCACGGTCGAGCGCATTACGCTGCGCCGCGACCCGATTTACCACTCGACCTACACCGGCAAGCCACCGGACGAACCCGCGGTTCTGGGTGAGGCGCTGAATGAAGTGTTTGTGCCGCTGCTGGTGCAGCAGTTTCCGGAGATCGTCGATTTTTATCTGCCGCCCGAAGGCTGTTCGTACCGTGTCGCCTGCGTCAGCATCAAAAAACAGTATCCGGGACATGCCAAGCGCGTGATGTTCGGCATTTGGAGCTTCCTGCGCCAGTTCATGTACACCAAGTTCATCATCGTCACCGATGACGACGTCAACGTGCGCGACTGGAAGGAAGTGATCTGGGCGATGACCACCCGCGTCGATCCCAAACGCGACACGCTGATCGCCGAAGCGACGCCGATCGATTACCTCGACTTTGCCAGTCCGGTTGCAGGGCTCGGCTCGAAGATGGGTATCGACGCCACCAACAAGTGGCCGGCGGAAACCAGCCGCGAGTGGGGCACGCCGATTGCGATGAGCGATGAAGTGAAAAAGCGCGTGGATGCGATGTGGGGCGACCTGGGGCTGTCGTAATTGCCGCACCAGGGGTATCAATAATTTTTCCATTACTGTCGGGCATTCATGAGCGTAGTGCTGCTTCTTAAGCTGTTTCTCGTCCCCGCGCTGATTGCACTGGTGACGCTGGCCGGCCGGCGCTGGGGGCACGCGGTTGCCGGCTGGCTTTCGGCCTTTCCGGTGGTTGCCGGCCCCATTCTGTTTTTCATTGCTGTTGAGCAGGGTGCGACGTTTGCCGCGCAAGCGGCCATCGGCACGCTGTCCGCCGTGCTGGCGATGCTGGCCTACGGGATCAGCTACGCCTGGGCCGCCACGCGTTATACGTGGCCGGCGAGTCTGGCGTTTGCCTACGCGGGCTATGCCGTCGCAGTATTTGTGCTGAGTTTTTGGGGTGCCACGCTGCTGGTGACCGGACTGGTGGTGCTGGCTGCGCTGTGTTTTGCCCCGCGCCTGTACCCCGTGCTGCGTGCATCACCCGCAGCTTCGTCGAAACCTGCCAATGACATGCTGCTGCGCATGGGTTCGGGAGCACTGCTGGTGCTGCTGGTCACGTATTTCGCGGCGAGCCTGGGGCCCGGCCTCAGCGGCGTGTTCGCAATGTTTCCGGTGATGGGCACCGTGCTCGCGTTGTTCACGCATCGCAGTGCCGGCGCAGGCTCGACGATTCAATTATTGCGCGGCATGGTGTTCGGGTTTTATGCGTTCAGCATGTTCTGCGTCGTTCTCGCCTGGTCGCTTACCGCGACGGGGGTCGGTTGGGCTTTCCTGTGGGCACTGCTTGCCGCAGGCATTGTTCAGGTACTGACTCGGCTTTGGTTGACGCGTCACGCCGTCGCGGCGCGCTGATTATTTCTTGCCCTGACGCTGCCGCTCCTGCCGTCCACAGCAAGTGCTGCTGTCGCGATTGTGCGCCCACGCCATCAACGCATCCTGCGCCGCTTGTGCATTAAAAGCATTGGTATGGTTCACCAGAAACACGATCACCGAACGGTTGCCCCGCGCATCCAATACGTAGCCAGCGATCGAACGCACGCCCGACAGCGATCCGGTTTTGACATGGGCCTGGCCGGCGACTTCGGCGCTTTTCAGGCGCTTGCGCAATGTGCCGTCCACTGCCGCCACCGGCAGTGACGCCATCAGTTCCGGCATCACCGGGCTGCTCCAGGCATTGAGCAGCACCGCGCCGAGATTGCGTGCACTGATGCGTTCGATGCGCGACAGGCCCGAGCCGTTTTCCAGTACCAGTTCCGGTACCGCCAAACCTTTCAGCGCCAGCCATTGTTTGATGCCGTTGGTGGCCGCTGCAGTCGTGGCAGGCGCGCTGCCATTGATACCCAGCGTCAGGAACAGCTGCCGCGCCATCACGTTGTTGGAGTATTTGTTAACGTCGCGGACGATCTCCGAGAGCGAAAGCGAGCGCGAGGTCGTCAGGCGACGCGCTTGCTCCGGCGTGGCGCCGTCGCGCACCTGGCCATTAAATGTGCCGCCAAGGTCTTTCCACAGTTGCGTGAATAACGCACCGATGTACTGGCGATGCCCCAATACGCTGAAGCTGCGCATGCCTTCGCCGCAGTCCAGCGCATAAGTACCATTGAAGGCGAGTCGCGCCGAATCCGCATTGCCCTGCGAATCCAGCCGCAGCTTGCCGACCCAGTCGCCGCAGGGCCCGTCGGCGATTTTCAGATTGTTGATGATCTGCACCTGCGGCAGCGGAGGCTCAACGGCGATACGCACGGTGCGCGAAGCCGCATCCGGGATGAACTGCAGCGTGACGGCCTTGAAGTTCACCAGCAGTGCGCTGGGGCCGGTGTTATAGGGGCGCGTGGGCTGGTCGTCGAACGCGCCCGGGTCCTGAACTTCTTCAGCAAAAAGCCGGCGGTCGAGAATCAGGTCGCCGCGGATTTCGCGCACGCCGCGCGCGCGCAGACTGCGCAGCAGCAGCCAGAAACTTTCCACGGTCAGTTTCGGGTCGCCGGCGCCCTTGATGTAGAGATTGCCGGCGAGCACGTCCTGGGTCAGCGTGCCGTCGGTCAGTACGTCGGTGTTCCACACATAGGCGGGTCCGAGCATTTCCAGCCCGGCATAGGTGGTGACGAGTTTCATCGTCGACGCCGGATTCAGCGCGCGTTCGGCGCCGATCGACAGCACCGGCTGTTCGGCGCCGATCTCATGCACATAAACCCCGACGGCGGATTCCGGGATGCCGGCCTGCGCGAGGGCGCGGGCGACGGGTTCAGGCAATGTGGTGGCCGGCTGTGCCAGCGCCAGCGCGGCAGGTAACAGGAGCAGGGCGAGGGCGGTCAGTCGGGCAAACATGGGCATGAGTGTTCGGGTTCGGTGGCGGTTGAGCTTACAGGATGACCGAGCTGTGCTGCGTCGGCAGGTCAACACCGCTCCAGCCCAGTTTTTGGTGAATGGCGGCGGCAAAATTCTCAGACGCAGTGGGTTCGCCATGGACAACGAATGTGCGTTGTGGCGCGCGCTTGAAGTGACTCAGCCAGCCGAGCAGCGCCGCCTGGTCGCCGTGCGCGGACAGTCCGCCGATGGTGTAGACGTCGGCCTTTACCGGCACCGGGATGCCGAAGATCTTCACGTTTTTTACACCGTCAACGATGCGCCGCCCTAGCGTGCCTGCGGCCTGGAAGCCGACGATCAGGATGGTCGAATCGCGGCGTGGCAGATTGTTGCGCAGATGGTGTTTGATGCGGCCGGCATTGCACATGCCGCTGGCGGAGATGATCACCGCGCCGTGTTTGACGTTCTGCAGGTTCACCGATTCGACGGCATCCTGTACGAAATGAATTTTCGGCTTGCCGCGTCCGCGTTTCATCCATTCCATCAGTGCCGCGGCTTCCGGGTCGAGCAGTCCCCAGTGTTTGGCGGTGATGTCGGTCGCTTTCAGCGCCATCGGTGAGTCGACGTAGATGTTCATTTCCGGCAGCCGGCCCTGACGGTAGAGATCGACCAGCAGGTAGAGCATTTCCTGGGTGCGGCCGACGGCAAAGGCGGGGATGATGACATTGCCCTTTTTGCGCACCAGTGTATCGGTGACGGCGTGTTCCAGCTCCGTCATGGTGTCATCCATCGACTTGTGCAGGCGGTTGCCGTAGGTCGATTCGACGATCAGCACATCGGCTTCAGTGATCGGCGTCGGGTCGCGCACCAGCGGCCGGTTGGGCTGGCCGATGTCGCCGGAGAACACGACCTTGCGGTTTTTGCTGCCGTTCTGCACCCACAGTTCAATGATCGCCGCGCCGATGATGTGGCCGGCGTCGCGGAAGCTGCAACGCAGCGCCGGGTGCGGGCGGAACTCGGCGCCATAAGCCACCGGTTTGAGTTGGCGTAGTGTGCGCTGCACTTCGGCAATGGTGTACAGCGGCGGCCGTACCGCCTCGCGGGTTTTGGACTTCTGCGCCCATTCCGCTTCTTTTTCCTGGATATGGGCTGAGTCCATGAGCATTACATCGAGCAGATCGCAGGTGGCTTCCGTCGCGTATACCGGTCCCGAGTAGCCGGCAGCAACCAGCCGCGGCAGTAATCCGGAATGATCGATATGCGCATGCGTCAGCAGCACGCAGTCCAGGGTTTTTGGATCAAAAGCGAAACGTGCGCGATTCTTCGGCTCGGCTTCGCGGCCGCCCTGGAACATGCCGCAGTCAATCAGCACTTTGACGTCGTCGGTTTCCAGCAGGAAGCTCGACCCCGTGACTTCGCCTGCAGCGCCGAGGAAGGTCAGCTTCAAGGTGTGGCGTCCAGCGCTTCGCGGGTGCGTGTCGCCAGCAAATCCATGTCAGCGTCGCTGATGACATAGGGCGGCATGAAATAAACGGTGTTGCCGATGGGGCGCAGCAATATTTCGCGGGCAAGCCCGGCCTCGAACAGCCGGCGACTGAAGGTCACGTCGGCGCTGTCCACTTCAAAGGCCCAGATCATGCCCGTGGTGCGGAAATTGCGGACACGCGGGTGATTTGCCAACGGTTGTGCAGCGGCGGTCATGCGTTGCGCACGGCCGCGGTTGTTATGGATGACGTCATCCTGTTCAAAAATATCCAGCGTCGCCAGCGCGGCACGGCAGGCCAGCGCGTTGCCGGTATATGAATGCGAATGCAGGAAGCCGCGCGTGACTTGGTCGTCGTAAAACGCCTGATAGATGGTGTCGGTGGTCATCACCACAGACAGCGGCAGGTAGCCGCCGGTGATGCCTTTGGACAGGCACAGGAAGTCCGGTGTGATGCCGGCCTGTTCGTGTGCAAAGAAGGTGCCGGTGCGGCCGAAGCCGGTCATGATTTCGTCGGCGATCAGGTGCACGCCGTAGCGGTCGCACAGGGCCCGCGCCTGACGCAGATATTCCGGGTCATGCATGGCCATGCCGGTCGCGCCCTGCACCAGCGGTTCGACGATCAGCGCGGCGGTGTGCGCGTGGTGCTGCTCCAGATGCTGTTCCAGCGCTTTTGCGCAGGCCAGTGCGTGGTCGCGCGGCGATACACCATCAGCGGCCTGCCGCCAATCCGGGCTCGGCACCTGCGCGCTGTGGCGCAGCAAGGGTGCATAAGTGTCCTTGAACAGCGCGACATCGGTGACCGACAGCGCGCCCAGCGTTTCGCCGTGATAACTGCCGCTGAGGCTGATGAATTCGGTTTTATCGGCTTTGCCGCTGTTGCGCCAGAAATGAAAGCTCATTTTCAGCGCGATCTCGATGGCCGAGGCGCCGTCGCTGCCATAAAAACAATGGCCGAGCCGGCCGCCGGTCAGTGCCGACAGGCGCTCCGAGAGTTCGACCACCGGTTCATGCGTAAAACCGGCGAGCATCACGTGTTCAAGTTTCTGCAGCTGGTCGATCAGCGCCGCGTTGATGCGCGGCTCGCTGTGGCCGAAGAGATTGACCCACCAGGAACTGACGGCGTCGAGGTAGCGTTTGCCGTCGCAGTCGTACAGCCAGCAGCCCTGTGCGCGGGCGATCGGCACGATGGGCAGCGTTTCGTGCTGCTTCATCTGTGTGCACGGGTGCCACACCGCGGTGCGGCTGCGTTCTAGCAGCACACTGTTGCGAGTGCTGGTTTGCATGTGAGGGGTGTCTATCGAATACTTTCGGCGTTCAACTTGCGCACGTTACTGGCGTTAACCCTTTTGTGCGGCGTATTTCATCGTGCCTGAACCGGTGCGGTGGCACCGAATTTGCTCTGAATGTTTTCGGCGGTTGTGGCGGTTGTTATTGAGTTTAACAGCACACTACAGGAGATGTTTGCGCATGCAGATTCTCGATCGCATCGAAGACCAGATCAACGCCACCGGCCTGCCGCTGGTCGGCATTTCCCTCGCCGCAGTGCCTTGTCCCGACACGCCGGTGATCCTGACGCTGCACTGGCACGGCTTCATCAAACAGAAGCTGGTCGATCTGGACGAGGCCGAGCCGGTGTCGTTCACTTCGGTGCCGAGTTCGTTGCTGCAGCTGAACGAACGCTGGCGGGACCTGCTAGCGCTCGATTGCGCGGCGATGGATGCGGGCTGGGCGCTGGGGGCATGGGATGTGGCCCGCGCCGAACGTCCCGGTTGCCGGCGGCCCGGCGCCGATCCAACCGAGACGCTGGAATGTCTGCAGGCGTTCGGCGCGTATCCGCACCACATACATGGCAACCCGTTGGCGGTGTCCGATGCGCCGGACAGGGAGGATCTGGTTGAACTGGCCGCCGCGCGCGGTTACCTGCAGTGGCTGTTCCGCCCGGTGCGCGGTGGCATCTGGCGTGAGGTGGCCGACGACGCCACCTTGTCCGAGGAGGGGCGGCGGGCACTGCCCTGTCCGCATGCGCCGGTCATTCCGACCTGTGCCGGCAAGCGCAAAACCGTCTATCGCTTTGGTATTCCCCGCCAGCGCATCTTGCCGGTAGCGTAGAAATTATAATGTAACTAATTGTTTTAATTATATAATTTCTGTAAGCGAGTACTCGCTTCAGCAAGGGCTCGGTTTCCGGCCCCCTTGATATAAACCCGGTACGCCCCTATTATTAGCACTCGCTTGAGTTGAGTGCTAACAGCCTCACTCGCGGTTGTTGTCCTGATTTTCCAATTTGATCCTTGAGGAGATGCACCATGAAAATTCGTCCGTTGCACGACCGTATCATCGTGAAGCGGCTGGAAGAAGAGCGTAAGACTGCTTCCGGTATCGTGATCCCTGACACCGCCGCTGAAAAGCCGGATCAAGGTGAAGTTAAAGCTGTCGGCAAAGGCAAGAAAACCGACGACGGCAAAATCATTCCGCTCGACGTCAAAGTTGGCGACCGTGTGCTCTTCGGCAAATACTCCGGCCAGACCGTCAAAGTAGAAGGCGACGAGCTGCTGGTGATGCGCGAAGAAGACATCATGGGCGTCATCGAGTAACCCACAAAGAATATCCAGGAGATTCCACATGGCAGCTAAAGACGTCAAATTTCACGAGTCGGCACGGCAAAAAATTGTCGCCGGCGTCAACATTCTGGCCGACGCGGTCAAAGTGACCCTCGGCCCCAAAGGCCGCAACGTAGTGCTCGAGCGCAGCTTCGGCGCCCCCACCGTCACCAAAGACGGCGTGTCGGTTGCCAAGGAAATCGAACTGAAAGACCGCTTCGAAAACATGGGCGCGCAGATGGTCAAGGAAGTCGCTTCCAAGACTTCCGACATCGCCGGCGACGGCACCACCACCGCCACCGTACTGGCTCAGTCCATCGTGCAGGAAGGCATGAAATATGTCACCGCCGGCATGAACCCGATGGATCTGAAGCGCGGCATCGACAAGGCGGTCACCGCCACGGTCGCCGAGCTGAAGAAACTGTCCAAGCCCTGCACCACCACCAAGGAAATCGCCCAGGTCGGTTCGATCTCCGCCAACTCCGACGCTGAAATCGGCAAGATCATCGCCGACGCGATGGACAAGGTCGGCAAAGAAGGCGTGATCACCGTCGAAGACGGTTCGGGCCTGGAAAGCGAACTGGAAGTGGTCGAAGGCATGCAGTTCGATCGCGGCTACCTGTCGCCCTATTTCATCAACAACCCGGACAAGCAAATCGCGATTCTGGACAATCCTTTCGTGCTGCTGCACGACAAGAAGGTTTCCAAC
>CAIZLW010000239.1 GCA_903933915.1 uncultured beta proteobacterium
CAAAACCAATTCAGACCAAGAGGAACAATGAACGCGTAACCGCCAGGAATTCACCGCGTGTTTGGGATATGAGTTGGCCGCCGCTGCTCGGGAGTACATTCATTTTCGATGGAATCGTAGCTCGGTCGCTTACTTCGGCGATGGATTTGGATATCGAGGGGTCTGAGATGGATCACTGCGTCGGGTCATATGCCGATGCATGTGCCGCCGGAACGACGCACATCATTTCGCTGCGCGGAACAGATTGTGAATTCGAACGAGCCGGATTCCAGATCATCGAGTACCGATCAACCGCAGAAATTCGAATTATTGACAGCGGTCTCGGATACTGGGACCTCCAAGTCGAACAACATGCCGGCTATCGCAATTCGCCGCCGCCCAAACGATGTACTCGTGCCTTGGAGGCGCTCCTTGAGAATCTCAAGTTTGACTCAAATCGCCAATGGCTTGAGGAATTGCAACGGAAATGTCAGTAATGGGAACACGGGTGTGAGAACCACGTTTCCGAGCATGCTGGATGCCATACGGATTGCTGGTCAATTTTATGCTCTGGCTGCAGCGCGATATTCGGTAACAGCTCAGCCACGAATCCAACCCGGCTCAAGGATGTGACGAAATGAAAAGAAGGACATTCATACGCCTGACAGGCGTGTTCGCGCTGCTTGGACTTCCTTGGGTCACGCAAGCGGGTCAAAGCCCTGTGGCCGGTGACGTGCCAGTTGCGCTTCGCCTGAAACCGCACCATCAAGACCAGGATCCTAATGAAGGGCGAGCCGATGAGTGGCCCATCCCCGTTATCAAGGTGGTCGGCGTAGGAGGCGCCGGTGGTAACGCCGTTGAACACTTGATCCGTGAAGGTTGCGGTGGGATTGATTACATCTGCTGCGGCACCGACGCTACAGCGCTGACGCGCAGTAGCGCCCCGGTCAGGCTGCAACTTGGTAGCGGTCATGGTACCGGGGGACGGCCGGATTTTGCGCGCGAGCTGGCCAAGCTGGATCGCTTACGCATTGCAGAGACCCTAGCAGGTGCACACATGGTATTCATTACTGCGGGCTTGGGGGGTGGCACGGGGACCGGCGCTGCACCCGTTGTGGCGGAAGTTGCCCGGGAAATGGGAATTCTCACTGTGGCGATGGTTACCAAACCTTTCGATTTCGAAGGAAACCGCCGACTGCTGGCGGAGGACGGTGCGGCTGAACTGGCACGCCATGCGGACGCGCTGATTGTCCTTCCCAACGAAATACTTGTGGAAGCCTTTGGCGATGGAATCAGCATGCGTGAGGCCCTCACTGTGGCTGACGACATTATGAAGGGCACTATCACCGCGATCGTCGATCTACTGAACAAGCCCGGTTTGGCTGGTATCGATTTCGACGATATACGTTGGGCCGTAGCCGAGAAGCATGGCAGGACCTCAGTCGGCTCGGCGACCGCATCCGGCTTCGGCCGTTCGCGTCGCGTGGTAGAAGCCGCCCTGACCTTTGTGCCGGTTAGCACAGGGAGCCGAAAACCGTGAGCGTCGTGAGTCAGGTCGCTCGCTCTCTGCGCTTTCCGGCCTATGCTCCACACCTATGTAATTCTCATTTGCCGCAATTATGATCACTGCCTCTCAGATTCGCGACTATGTGACGTGCCCTCATCGCGTCACGATGGACGCCTTCGGCAATCCGGCAGACCGGGACGAACCGAATTCGTTCGTGGAAATGCTCTGGGAAAACGGAATCGAACACGAAGCGGCGGTGGCGGCGAGCCTGGGGATCACCGCCGACATGAGCACGGCATCTCTGGCGGATCGGGAGCGCGAGACGCGTGCGGCAATGGCGCGTGGGGAACCCCTGATCTACCGGGGCCGTCTGACCGTGGCGGGCCTGGTGGGCGAACCGGATTTGCTGGAGAAGCGTGGCAGCGGCTACATCGCCGGCGACATCAAATCGGGCGGCGGTCTTGAGGGTGAAGACGAAGACGGTGGGAAGGGACGCATCAAGAAGGACTACGCGTACCAAGTTGCTCACTATGAGAACATTTTGCAGCAGAGCGGTTTGTCCGACGGCAGCC
>CAIZLW010000240.1 GCA_903933915.1 uncultured beta proteobacterium
CTGTTGATCATATTGGCCGCCCTGCTCGCCTCCTGCACAACCACCACTTATGAATACGTCGTGCCCGCCTCCGAGTCGGGCAAGCTGTGTGTGACGCAATGCGCGGGCATCCGCGAGCAGTGCCGCGGCAATGAGATGCAGCGCGCGCAAAGCGACAAGGCTTTCTGCGAGCGCAGCGCCGAATCCGGCTACCGCGCCTGCCTTGCCACGGCAGCATCAAATAAAACCGATCCCGGCAAATGCCATCGCCAGAGCTGTTATGCGTCGGAGAACACTTACCGCTGCGAATCCGAATACCAGCAGTGTTTTGTGAACTGCGGCGGGCAAGTCATCCCGCACACCACAAAATAATCATTTATTCAAAGACTTGAAATCATGAGCAACTCCGATCTGCACTACCTCTCGATTGCCGACGCCGCGCGACTGATCCAGTCCGGCAAACTGTCACCGGTGGAACTGACACAGGCGCTGTTGTCACGCATCGGTCAACTCGATCATCGGGTGCAGGCCTTCATCACGCTGACGGCGGATCGCGCACTCGCCGCTGCGCGCAGTGCTGAGAAGGAAATTCAGCGTGGTCAGTATCGCGGCCCGCTGCACGGCATTCCCTTCGGTCTTAAAGATATTTACAACACGGCGGGCCTGCTCACGTCGGGCGGCTCGGCGGTGTGCGCGGACAATGTGCCGGCTGCAGATGCAACAGCCACGCGCCAGTTGCTGGACGCGGGTGCGATTCTGCTCGGCAAGCTGCAGACGCATGAGTTCGCGCATGGTGGGCCTTCGTTTGATCTGCCGTGGCCACCGTCGCGCAATCCCTGGGATCTGTCGCGCTTTACCGGCGGTTCATCGAGCGGTTCCGGCGCAGCACTGGCTGCGGGTTTCATGCCGGCAGCAATGGGTTCCGATACCGGCGGTTCGATCCGCGGGCCGGCGTCGTTTTGCGGCATCACCGGGCTGATGCCGACCTACGGGCTGGTGAGTCGCGCGGGTGTGATTCCCAATTCATTCACCTTTGATCACTGCGGGCCGATGGCGCGCAGTGCCGAAGACTGCGCGATCCTGTTGCAGGCCATTGCCGGTTACGACGCCGCCGATCACGGCAGCATCCGCTATCCGGCTGTCGATTTCCGCAGCGCACTCGGCCAACCGGTGCGCGGACTGCGTGTCGGGGTGCTGCGCCACTACTGGGAAGAAGACATCCCGGCGACTGCGGAACATGCGCGCGCGCTCGAAGATGCGGTGAAGGTTTTTGAAGCGATGGGCGCGACAGTGAGCCCCTGCCGTATCCGCCCGGTGCAGGACGGCTTCGACATCAAAGTGGTGATCGCCGAGAGCGAGATTTTTTCGATTCACCAGGAGAACCTGATTCGCAGCCCGGAGAAATTCGGCCGCGATTTCCTCGGTCGCGCGCTGCCGGCCTGTGTGTTCCAGTCAGCGGATTATGTGCAAGCGCTGCGCGAGCACCGGCGCTATCTCGCGGACATGCGTCCGGTGTTCGAGCAATTTGATGTCTTGCTCGCCAGCGGTTTCGGACCGGCGCCGCGTTTTGAAGATTACCGCTCGGAGAATTTCTGGCTCAAAAGCAATGTCTGCACCCCCGCCAACACCGGCCGCACTCCCGCGCTGGCACTGCCCTGCGGTTACACCGGCAACGGTTTGCCGCTGGGCATGCAGTTGATCGGCCGGCCGGGGGACGATGCGCGCGTACTGCAGGCGGGCCACGCTTTCCAGCAGGCCACGGACTGGCATCTGCGCCGCGCGCCGCTGACCGATGGCGAAACCCTGCCCGCGCCAGATCTGCAGGGCAATGAACCCAAACCCTCCACACTCAGCGCAGCCATGCAATCGCATGTCGAACAGATGGCGCTGCAGGCGGGCCTCAAGCTCAATGAACGGCAGATGATGATCCTGCTGGAAAACGCGCCGCATGCGCTGGCGATGGCCGCGCGCATGCGCAAGCCGCGCGACCGCATGGAGCAGCCGTCGCTGGTGTTTCGTTTCGATTAAGGCGCTTTGGTTACAGTGCTGTGATTGCGGCGCTTTGATTTCGGTATTGCTGCCCGCTCAGCGCGAGGCCAGCACAACCTCAGCCCAAGCCGCATCGCGATAAAGCCCGATGTCGTTGCCGCAAGCGGCAACGAGCTGCACACCCACCGGTAGCCCCGCCTGCCCGACGCCACAGGGCAGCGTCATGCACGGCATCTGCAACAGCGTCCACATCAGACCGAAGGTCGGCTCGCCGGTACCGGCAATGTCCGGCGCCTCAGTGGGCGCGCTCGGCGCCATCAGCAGTTCATAACCGGACATCGCATTTTCCATCCAGCGCTGGCAGCGTTTCATCAGCGCCACGGCGGCTTCGTATTGCTGCCGCGTGACCCGACCGCCGACGGCGATGCGCTGGGTCAGGCTGGCGGAAATCAACTCCGGATGCCGGATGCGTTCGTGGCTCAGCGCTCTGAAGAATTCATAGGCGCTCAAGCGAATCTGCACATCATTCAGCTCCGCAAATTCGGGCGGCAGTTCAAGCTCAACAACCGTCGCACCTGCCTTGCGGAAGCGCTCGGCACATTGCAGCAGCGATTGCTGCACCGACGGCGAGGCTTCACTCCACCACGGCGTACGGCACAGGCCGATGCGCGGCGCCTTGCCGCCCTTGAAGGATTGCGGCCCAACCGGAAGCCCCGACAACAATGCCGCGAGCATGCCGGCATCGGTAACGGTGCGCGACAGAATGCCGATGGTATCGAGCGATTCCGCGAGAAACTTCATGCCGGCGCGATTGATCAGTCCGAAGCCCGGTTTGTAACCGACAACGCCGCAATAGGCCGCGGGCCGGATGACCGACGATGAGGTCTGCGTGCCCAGCGCCAGCGGCACCATGTAATCCGCAACTGCAGCACCCGAGCCGCTGGATGAACCGCCGGGGGTTTGAGTCAGGCGGTGCGGGTTGCGGGTCTTGTTGGGATGGCGTGTCGCAAATTCCGTGGAGACGGTTTTGCCGAGAATGACGCCGCCGAGTTCGCGGATCTGCGCCACACAGGCGGCATCGGCCACGGGTTGATGGCCCTGGTAGATCGGTGATCCGTAAGCTGTGGGCATGTC
>CAIZLW010000241.1 GCA_903933915.1 uncultured beta proteobacterium
GCGGTGCCGCTGATGATCGTCGGTGTCATCACCCTGCTGATGATCCAGTTGCAGAGCGTCAGCCGCACGATCATGGTGCTGCTCACCGCGCCGCTGGGCCTGATCGGCGTCACGCTGGCGCTGCTGGTATTCCAGGTGCCCTACGGCTTTGTCGCCAATCTCGGCGTAATTGCGCTGATGGGCATGATCCTGCGCAATTCGGTGATCCTGGTCGATCAGATCGAACAGGACGAGCAGTCCGGCAAGAGCGAATGGGAGGCCATCGTCGGGTCCACCGTGCGCCGATTCCGCCCCATCACGCTGACGGCGGCCGCCGCCGTGCTGGCCATGATCCCGTTGACCCGGCAAGTGTTCTGGGGACCCATGGCGGTCGCCATCATGGGCGGCCTGATCGTCGCCACGGTGCTGACCTGTTTGTTCCTGCCGGCCCTGTATGCGGCGTGGTTCAGGGTCAAAGAGCCGGTCGCGGCGTAGAATCCCGGCTTGTCGACTTTACCGTAATATTAGTGTGTGCTAATATAGAATCTCAGGAGATATCATGAATTTCGAACAAGCCCGTTTCAACATGGTCGAGCAACAACTGCGCCCCGGCAAGGTGCTGGATCCGGACGTGCTTGAGGTGTTGTTCGTGGTCAAGCGTGAAGAATTCGTGCCGCCGGCCCACCGCAACCTGGCCTTCGCCGACACGCAGATTCCTCTGGGTGGCGCCGATGGCGCGCGAATGTTTTCGCCGATGGTGGAAGCCCACGCATTGCAGGCGCTGGCGATGAAGAAACACGAAAACGTTCTGGAAGTCGGCACCGGTTCCGGCTACATGGCCGCATTGCTGGGTGCCCATGCCGATCATGTGCGGTCGATCGAAATCGATCCGCAGCTGGCCCAAGCGGCGCGCGAGAATCTTGGCCGGGCCGGCGTCACCAACGTTGCCGTGGAGTTGGGCAACGGGCTGGACGGTTTGCCTGCCTATGCGCCTTATGATGCCATCATGGTGTCGGGTGCCGTGGCCGCAGTGCCGCAGGCCTTGCTCGACCAGCTCAAGCCGGACGGACGTCTGTTCGCCGTCGAAGGTGCGGCCCCAGCCATGGAAGCGGTGGTATATACCCGGTCGGGTGAGGGTTTCCTGCGCCTGTCGGTATTTGAAACCGTGGTGGATTCCTTGCGCGACGCCGAGCCCGCGCCAGCGTTTGTTTTTTGAGCCCATGCGCCAGATGTCCGCGCTGGAACTCAAGGAATGGCTGGCCGATGCACAGCGAGCCCGACCCGTGCTGCTTGACGTGCGCGAGCCCTGGGAGTTCGAGACCTGTCGCATCGCCGGCTCGCAATCCATGCCGATGCGTGGCCTCCCGGCGCGCCACGGCGAACTGAAGCGGGACGCGGACATTGTGATGATCTGCCATCACGGCGCACGCAGTTTTCAGGCTGGAATGTTTCTGGAACAGATGGGTTTCTCCAGTGTCATCAACCTGCAGGGCGGCGTCGCCGCCTGGGCGCGGGATGTTGATCCGGCAATGCCAACGTATTGAGGTCGAGAGACAACACGGAGTCCGTATGCGAAAAGCACTTTCCCTGATTATTGCCGGTTGTTTTACTGCTGTCGGCTTTGTTGAACTTGCCCAAGGCGCCGACCTGCTGGCGGTGTACCGTGATGCCATCGCCTACGATGCGCAATACGCATCGGCGCGCGCCGCGCTGGAGGCTGGTCGCGAAAAGCTGCCCCAGGGACGAACCGGTTTGCTGCCGACCATCGGCCTTGCCGGCAGTACCACATGGAATGACATCGATACCACCCGGCGGGTGAGCGGTGCGACCGCCACCAACACGCAGTACAACAGCAACGGCTGGACGGTGACGCTGTCGCAGCCGGTGTTCCGCTGGCAGAACTGGGTCGCCTACACCCAGTCAGAATTGGCCGTCGTCCAGGCCGAGGCGCAGTTCGGACTGGCGCGGCAGGACCTGATCATGCGCGCCGCCCAGGCCTACTTCGACGTGCTGCTGGCGCAGGACACGCTGGCGACGGCCAAGGCACAGAAGGTGGCGATTGCCGAGCAACTTGAATCGGCCAAACGCAACTTCGAGGTCGGTACCGCGACCATCACCGACACCCATGAAGCCCAGGCGCGCTATGACCTGACCAGTGCGCAGGAAATTGCCGCCGACAACGATTTGATCGTCAAGCGTCAGGTGTTGCGCTCTGTCATCGGCAAGGAGCCGGAAGGCCTGAAGAACCTGAAGTCCGGCGCACATCTGATTCGCCCGCAACCCGATGACATCAACAAATGGGTGGAAATGGCCGAATCCGCGAGTGCGTCGGTACGGATTTATCAGGCCCTGTACGAAATAGCCGTGCGCGAGGTCGAAAAGCAGCGCGCCGGGCACTATCCGACGCTTGACCTGGTCGCCACGCGCGGTCGCAGTTCCGCTACCAACAGCGCCACGCTGGGCGTGGGCTCTGACAGCAATTCGAGCACCATCGGCCTGCAGTTGTCGATCCCGATTTATGCCGGCGGCGGCGTGGTCTCCAAGGATCGCGAGGCGACCGCCCTGAAGGAAAAGGCCTTCGCCGATCTCGAAAATGCGCGACGCGGTGCGGCACTCAATGCGCGCCAGGCCTATCTCGGGGTAAGTTCGGGACTGGCTCAGGTGAAGGCCTATGAAGCCGCGCTGACGTCATCGCAGTCGGCACTGGATTCCAACAAACTCGGTTATGAAGTTGGCGTGCGCATCAACATCGATGTGCTGAACGCCCAGAGTCAGTTGTTCGATACGCGCCAGAAGCTGGCCAAGGCCCGGCTCGACACGCTGGCCGCACAGCTCAAGCTCAAGGCGGCGGCCGGCAGTCTCGGCGAAGACGATGTGGCGGCGATCAACGCCTTGCTGGAGTAGCATGATTTCATCGGCGGTGGCCCGGCGACGGGGAGGGATGCGATGCTGAACGAGAAACTGGAGTACATCAGCCCGGAAGACTATCTGCAGCTGGAAGCGCAAAGCCCGCTGCGGCACGAGTACGTGGCCGGCGGGATTTATGCGATGACCGGCGCCAGCCTGCGCCACAACATCATTGCCTTGAATCTTGCGTCGGCTCTTCGCTCCCATCTAAAGGCATCGCCGTGCCGGGTTTTCATCGAGGGCGTCAAGCTGCATGTCACGCGCGACAACGCCTACTACTATCCCGACCTCATCGTCAGTTGCGATCCGCGCTTGCAGACGATTACCGGCGACTCGGTGGCCATCGATCAGCCGACCGTGCTGGTGGAAGTGCTGTCCGCCTCGACCGAGGGTGTTGATCGCCGTGAAAAATTCCTCGCCTATCGCAAGCTTGCCAGCCTCAAGGAGTACGTGCTGGTGCAGCAGGAAAAAATCGAAATCGAACTCTTTCGTCGCCAGGGCGATGTCGGTTGGGAGCACTGCGTATTCAGTGCCGGCGACGAGTTGTCGCTCATCAGCCTGGATTTTCGTTGTGCGCTGAGTGACGTCTATGAGGGCAGCGGCCTTTGATGCGGTGACCGCGTTCAGGCAATCAGTGCCAGCGTTCGTTGCGTGGCGCCGCTATGTCGCTCGGCAAAGGTTCGTCCGGCTTCGCTCATTTGACGACGACGATCGGCATCGGCCAGCAAGGCCTTGACCTGATCTACCAGATCACCCGCATCACCGATTGACAGAGCCGCACCGCAGGCAACGGCTTCCCGCGCCACTTCGGCAAAATTTCGCGTCGATGGACCGATCAGGACGGGTGTGCCGCAGGCAGCGGCTTCGATCAGGTTCTGGCTGCCGAAATCGAGCAGGCTGCCGCCAATGAAGGCGACATCCGCTGACGCGTAATACGCGAACATTTCGCCCATGCTGTCGCCAATCAATATCTGGGTGGACGGATCAAGGACCGCATTGTCGCTGCGCCGTTGAACGACAAACCCCGCCTCCGATGCCAGGCGCGACACGTCATCGAAACGCTGCGGATGGCGGGGAACCAGAATCATCACCGTGTCGCCAGCGCCGGCTTTTCTCCAGGCATCCAGAATCAGCGCTTCCTCACCTTCGCGTGTGCTGGCGGCCAGCCACACGGGACGGCTACCGTAGCCTGCGCGAAACTCGCGTCCCAACTCGAGTTGCTTTTCCGGTGCTGCAATGTCGAACTTGATGTTGCCGGTTACTGTGACGCCCTGCGCACCCAAGGTTTCCAGACGAGCGGCATCAGCGGTCGACTGAGCGCCAATTGCCGTCAAGCCCCGCAACGCTTCACGCGTCAAGGCCGGAAATTTCGCGTAACGCCGCGCCGAACGCTCCGACAGGCGGGCATTGACCAGACGCAGCGGCACGTTCTCCTCCCGGCATGCGGCGATCAGGTTCGGCCACAACTCGGTTTCCATGATCAGACCGAATTCCGGCCGGAAATGGCGCAGGAAGCGCCGCATCGCCCAGGGCGTGTCGTAGGGCAGATAAATGCGGTCCACGCTGTCGCCAAACAGCGCCTCGGATGTCGTGCGTCCGGTGGGCGTCATGTGCGTGAACAGAATGCGGTGATCCGGATAGCGCTGGCGCAAGGCCGTTACCAGCGGCTGCGCGGCGCGGGTTTCGCCGACCGATACGGCGTGCAGCCAGATAACCGACGATGGCGGTGCGGTCCCAAAAAAACCAAAGCGTTCGCCCCAGTGGCGCAGGTAGTCCGGCTGCCGACGGGCGCGCCAGAGTAAATGCAGGATCGCCCAGGGCAGCAGGGCCAGCACGGCCAGGGTGTAGATGACTCGTGCCA
>CAIZLW010000242.1 GCA_903933915.1 uncultured beta proteobacterium
CATGCGAATACAGCCGATGGATCCCGGTTGCCCCATATGCACCGAATCAGGGCTGCCATGGATATAGATATAACGGCGCATGGTGTCCACGCTGCCAAGACGGTTGACTCCAACATCGCAACCGGATAACCACAGAATACGGGTCAAAATCCAGTCTCGTCCCGGAAACTGGCTGGCCAGCTCCGGGCTGTAGATTTCCCCAGTTGGACGACGACCTACAAAAACGCTGTTTTCCGGCTGACCGGATCCAATTTTCGCCCGAATAATGTGCTGTCCCAGCGGCGTACAGTAGCTGCCACTGGCCTGACCGGTGCCTTTAATGGCACTGGATATCAGATATTTCGAAATAACCTCATCTTGATTATTAATTAAATCAAGGGTTTGCAAATCAATGCTAATGTTGATTTTCAAGATTTGTTACGCCGGCTGGCAAAGAAGTTTTGCAGCAAAGCCACTGCCTCAGGGGCTCTGACTCCGGCCGTCACTGTCGTATGGTGATTCAAACGGGTTTCGGCAAAAAGATCGACAACGCTGCCGCAGGCACCGGTTTTGAGGTCCGGAGCACCGAAAACCACCCGGCGGATCCTGGCGTGCATAATCGCACCGCTGCACATCACACAAGGCTCCAGGGTGACATAAAGGTCGCAATCCACCAGACGGTAATTACCCAGCGCCCGGCCGGCGTCACGAAGCGCCATGATCTCAGCATGTGCCGTTGGATCTGCGCAAGAAATAGGCTGGTTAAAGCCGCGTCCGACAACCTGCCCCTCATGCACCACGACCGCACCGACCGGAACCTCACCCGCTGCCGCGGCCTGTGCTGCGAGATCCAGCGCCTGCTGCATGTAGTCGGTATCAATCATCCTGCCAGCTCTTCCGCCTGACCGTAGTCTTCCTGCTTAAAACCGATCAGCCGGCGTTTGCCGAGATCCAGCACCGGGCGTTTAATTAGTGATGGCTGCGC
Organism: uncultured beta proteobacterium; assembly: GCA_903933915.1. Taxonomy (GTDB): domain Bacteria; phylum Pseudomonadota; class Gammaproteobacteria; order Burkholderiales; family SG8-41. Next base: position 965 of record CAIZLW010000242.1, read on the forward strand.
CAGCATCAGGCGAATCGCCTCAGCCTCGTCCAGACCGGCCTTGTCTGCTTCAGAAAGCTTGCGGAAAGTCGTACCCGCACGGTTCAATACACCCTCCCAGCCCAGCTCCGAACACCATTGGGTCAGCCGCGATCGATCGATGCCGGCGACCTTGTAGTCATGAAAAGCGTAACCGACTCCCCGCCCGTCCAGCCAGGCGCGCGCTTTCTTGACGGTGTCGCAGTTACGGATGCCGTAAAGTGTGATCTGCTTCGCTGGTTCAGTCATGACTTGTGGCGCTTTTCAGAACCCAGATTATCGCATGAAGGCATTCTCAGTCCGGTCTGAATGCCATCCAGCCTTATGGTGCCGCGACACCGGCGGACAAATCCATGAACAGGCAAACCGCTCCCCAACTATCATGGGGAAACTGCAGGATTTCAGCGGATTGACGATTGTCCGTGAACTCGGCCACACCGCGTAATAACCGGCCTGAAAAATCCTTCCAGAAAAACAGTCTGTCGGTTGGACTTGGATTGCCTCATCGAGCATCGCGGTGACATCCGCGACAAGACGGTGTGCTGGATTTCAAGGTGCGCGTGTCGACGCCGCCCGCCTACGAAGTTGCGCCGGAACGCGCCGGACTGCACGTCACTGCACACTACGAGCAGTTCTCCGACCCAATGAATGCGGCGCGCGGCGCCGACCTGGTGAACACGGACGTGTGGACCAGCATGGGATTTGAATCCAAGAACGAGGAGCGAAAGCGCGATTTCGAGGACTGACAGGTCGACTCGAACATGATGCGACTGGCCAGGATAGACGCCCTCTTCATGCACTGCCTGCCCATCGCGGCGAGGAGGTCGCGGCCGACCTCATCGACGGTTCGCAGAGCGTGGTGTGGGATGAAGCAGAAAACCGCCTGTATGCGCAGAAGGCCTTTCTCGAGTTCCTCGTGCACGGCCGAGTCACGCCCGGCTAAGATAGCCTCAGGCCACATTCGATGAGAAAGAATTCAAGATGAAACTCGCCGCCAGACTCGCCTCGGCCATGGCAGCCGCCACCCTGGCCGCACTATCGGGAAATGCCGCAGCACAGACCTACCCGACCAAGCCGATTCGCTTCTTCATGACGGCACCGGCCGCCAGTTCAATCGATGTCATCGGGCGCATCATCGCCGAAAAGATCAAGGATCCTCTCGGCCAGACGGTGATTGTGGAAAATCGGGTGGGTGCGGGCGGAACCATCGCCACGGATGCCGCTGCCAAGGCGGCTCCCGATGGCTACACCATGGTTCTCTCCTTCAATGGACCACTGTCCTTCGGACCGCACATGTACCGGGCCCTGCCCTACGATCCGTTCAAGGACCTGGCACCGGTCATCACCACCACAAGCCAGCCTAACCTTCTCGCGGTGAGCGCGAACCTTCCGGTGAAGAATTTCCAGGAACTGCTGGCTTATGTGCGCAAGAATCAGGGGCGCCTGAACTTCGGCTCCGTCGGCGCCGGAAGTTCCTCGCACCTGACCATGGAACTGCTCAAAACAACGGCCGGACTGTACATCGTGCACATTCCCTTCAACGGCTCCCCGCCCGCCTCCGCATCCCTTGCCGCAGGCGAGACGCAGATGATGTTCAGCGTGCCCACAGCCCTGACTCCCCTGATCCAGGGCGGCAAAGTCAGAGCCATTGCAGTCACCAGCCTGAAACGATATTCGCTGATGCCCGACATGCCCACCATTGCCGAAAGCGGCCTGCCCGGGTTTGAAGCCCTGGCTTGGAACGGCGTGCTGGTACCGTCCGGCACACCGCGCCCCATCATCGATCGCCTCAACCGCGAAATGAACACCGCCCTCAAGTCACCGGATGTGAGACAGAAGCTGGTCGACGCGGGGCTGGACCCGGTGGGGGGCAAGCCCGAGGAATTTGCCCGCCTGATCCGCTCTGAGAGCGACAAATGGGCGCCCATCATCAAGCGCACCGGCGCAACAGTGGATTGAACTGAAGATTGAACTGAATCCTGGCGGTGGCCGACTTGCTCGAAGCGATGGTGCCGCACCGACCTTATCGCGCGGGACTGGGGATTGACAAGGAGGTGGCGGATATAGAGCGCGGCCGTGGCAAGGCCTACGAAGCGAACGCGGCCAACGCCTGCATGCGGCTGTTTCGCGAAAAAAACTACGCAATTCCGACGTAGTCGATGACGATGATAGCTGACGTGGGGCGTCCGCTGCTGGCGGAAGCAGTCATTAGATCATCGTGAACTTCAGAGGCCGCAACAGGTCGGGTTCCGCCGAGCGTCATCGAAAGACCGGTCACCGCGAGGTTGCCGATGTTCGGTGTGGCTGCCGTTGATGATGTGTTTTCACAGATCAGCGACAGGGAAGTTTTATCGTCACCTGCCCGGCAGCAGAGCCACGAAACGCATCCCCACTTTCAGACCCCATCGCACTGAATGGCAGAGATTTACCGTCAAATTTAACGGCACCCCATCGATAGATGTCGATAGTCCTTGAAAGACGCCAAATCACTCCCACTCAATGGTGGCCGGCGGCTTTCCTGAGATGTCGTAGACCACCCGGTTGATACCCCGAACCTCATTGATGATGCGGTTGGAGACCTTGCCCAGCAGGTCGTAAGGCAGCTCGGCCCAGTGCGCGGTCATGAAGTCGGTAGTCTGCACCGCACGCAATGCCACGACATATTCGTAGGTGCGGCCGTCGCCCATGACGCCCACTGATTTCACCGGCAGGAAGACGGCGAATGCCTGTGCGGTTTTGTCATACCAACCTGACGCACGCAGTTCTTCGATGAAAATTGCATCCGCCTCCCGCAGCAGGTCTGCATACTGCGCCTTTACTTCACCAAGAATTCGCACGCCCAGTCCCGGACCGGGGAATGGATGGCGAAACACCATGTCGCGCGGCAGGCCCAGCGCAAGCCCCAGTTCACGGACCTCGTCCTTGAACAGCTCCCGCAACGGCTCGAGCAGTTTCAGGTGCAGCGTGTCAGGCAGGCCGCCGACGTTGTGATGTGACTTGATGGTGTGGGCTTTTTTGGTCTTGGCCCCCGCAGATTCGATCACATCGGGATAAATCGTGCCCTGCGCCAGCCATTTGGCATTCGGCAGTTTCGCCGACTCGGCTTGAAACACTTCGACAAATTCACGGCCGATTATTTTTCGCTTTTGCTCCGGATCGGTCACGCCGGCGAGATGCCCCATGAACTGCTCACGCGCATCGACATGGATCACTTTGACGCCGAGATTGCGTGCGAAGGCTTCCATGACCTGTTGCGCTTCATTGAGCCGGAGCAAGCCGTTGTCGACAAATACGCAGGTCAGTTGTTTGCCGATGGCGCGGTGTATGAGTGCGGCGGCAACCGATGAGTCCACGCCGCCGGACAATCCGAGGATGACCTCTTGGTCTCCAACATCGCGACGGATGCGCGCCACGGCCTCATCGACATAACTCGGCATGCTCCAGTCCCCCGCAAGCCGGCAGATGCCCAGTACAAAACGTTCGATCAAAACCTTGCCCTGCAGGGTATGCGTGACCTCGGGGTGAAACTGGACCGCGTAGAACCGGCGGTCTTCATCGGCCATGCCGGCAATGGGACAGGTCGGGTTGCTGGCCATCAGCTTGAAACCCGGCGGCATTTCAATGACCTTGTCGCCGTGGCTCATCCATACATCAAGCAGGCCGTGGCCGTCTGCGGTTACCCGGTCCTGGATATCTTTCAGAAGCGCTGTATGGCCACGCGCCCGCACTTCGGCGTAACCGAATTCGCGTACCTTTCCGCTCTCAACCTTGCCGCCCAGTTGGTCAGCCATGGTCTGCATGCCATAACAGATGCCGAGGACCGGAACGCCAAGTTCAAACACCAGCGACGGTGCGCGGGGTGTGCTCTCCTCCCATACCGACGCGGGGCCGCCGGACAGGATGATCCCGCTGGGCTTGAAGTCACGGATGAACTGCTCCGAAACGTCATGGGGATGCAGTTCGCAATAAACATGCAGTTCGCGTACGCGGCGTGCAATCAGCTGGGTGTATTGCGAGCCGAAATCGAGAATCAGGATTTTTTCGTGGTGCACGTGCAGGCCAGATGACAGGTTCAGGGGCGCCGACGTGTGTTGCGCCGGCGGACGGATCATTCGACGCGGTAGTTGGGCGCTTCCTTGACGATTTGCACATCGTGCACATGGGATTCGCGGATGCCGGCCGAGGTGATTTCAACAAATTCGGCATCCCGCCGGACGGCATCGATGCTGGCACAGCCCAGATAGCCCATGCTGGCACGCAATCCGCCCATAAGTTGATGAATCAACGGTGCGACACCGCCTTTGTACGGCACACGACCTTCAACGCCTTCTGGCACCAGCTTTTCGGTATCCAGTTCATCGAGCTCCTGGAAATAACGGTCTGCCGAACCCTGCTGCATCGCTCCCAGCGAACCCATGCCGCGGTACGACTTGTATGAGCGGCCCTGGTACAGTTCGATTTCGCCAGGTGATTCTTCGGTGCCCGCAAACAGGCTGCCGACCATGACTGCGTGCGCGCCGGCGGCGATGGCCTTGGCGATGTCGCCGGAATAACGAATGCCGCCATCGGCAATCAGCGGCACGTCGGTTTTCTGCAGGGCCCTGGCCACATTGTCCACGGCAGAAATCTGCGGCACGCCGACACCGGCAACAATGCGCGTCGTGCAGATCGATCCGGGACCGATACCCACCTTGACGCCATCGACGCCGTGGTCAACCAAGGCCTTGGCAGCGGCCGCCGTCGCAATATTGCCGCCAATCACCTGCAGCTTCGGATAAGTGCGCTTCAGCCAGCGCACGCGCTTGAGCACGCCTTCCGAATGTCCATGGGCGGTATCGACAATGATCACGTCCACGCCGGCCTCAATCAGTGCCTCGGCGCGCTCCTCGGTGCCCTCGCCGACGCCTACCGCCGCACCCACACGCAAGCGTCCGAGTCGGTCCTTGCAGGCGTTGGGGTGTTCCGATGACTTGAGAATGTCCTTGACGGTAATCAGTCCGCGCAATTCGAAATTCTTGTTGACCACGAGCACCCGCTCCAACCGGTGCTTGTGCATCAGCATCCGTGCATCTTCGCGACTCGAACCCTCGCGAACCGTGATCAGTTTGGCACGCGGCGTCATGATGTTCTTGACGGGTTGATTGAGCTTCTTCTCGAAGCGCAGATCGCGGTTGGTGACGATGCCGACGACTTTGCCATCGGCCTCCACCACAGGCAGCCCGGAAATACGGTATTGCTGTGTCAGCGCGAGCACGTCCCGCACGGTCATGTCCTGGGTAATTGTGATCGGATCCTTGACGATGCCGCTCTCGAACCGCTTGACCTTGGTGACCTCGGCGGCCTGTGCCTTCGGCGTCATGTTCTTGTGCACGATGCCAATCCCACCTTCCTGGGCAATGGCGATCGCCAGACGGGATTCGGTCACAGTGTCCATCGCTGCAGCCAGCAGCGGAATGTTCAGGGTAATGCCACGTGTCAGCTTGGTTTTGAGGCTGACTTCGCGCGGCAGGACGGCGGAATGTGCCGGAATCAGCAGCACATCATCGAAAGTCAGGGCTTTCTGCACCACGCGCATGAGATGCGTCCTTCGCAAAGGGAGGATTATAGACTTTGGGGCGTAAACGGTAAACCGAGAGCGGCGTTGTTCCATTGACGACAACGGGCAAAGTGGCTATTTTCAGAGCAGTTTTACCGGCGGGTGCGAATTCGCGCCCCTCGACCACAGATCAGGCGAAGAGACCATGAAAAAACTGTTCGTACTGCTGGCCATGGCAACGTTGCCTGCCCTGGCACAGGCCCAGATCATGAAGTGCGTCGGCGCCGGCGGCCGTGTTGAATTCGCGGCCTCCTGTCCGCCGGGCACCAAAGCCGAGAACACCGGCATTCGCAACGCCCCTGCCGCGGCATCTTCAAGTCCGCAGAAATCTTTGGCTGAACGGGATGCCGAATTCCGTAAACGTCAGACTGAACAGCAGGAGGCGGCGAAGAAGACCGAAGAGAAAGGTCGTGATTCGGCGGATCGTTCCCAGAACTGTGAAAGCGCAAAGGGTTACTTGAACA
>CAIZLW010000243.1 GCA_903933915.1 uncultured beta proteobacterium
ATGGTTGCCATCAGGTTGCGGTGCACCGACGAATGCGATCTTCAACATGTCCAGCGCAGGGTGCCCCTGACCGGACTGGCATCCGGTCAGGGCGACCGGCGACAACAGGCAAGTAACAAGGAGGGCAAAGCGTCGGGACAAATCGCAAACCTCAAAATTCAACAAGCCAAAAGCCAAAAGCCATCAACTAAACCGTCAGCACATCGTCAGCACATCTCATGCGCTCGGAACACAACCATCGGCAACAAAAAAGCCCCGTCCGGAGGCGGGGCTTTTCAACCTGACAGTCAATCCCAGTTACTGGGTTGACGTTGCCGTCGGCGCCGCAGGGCTATCATTGCCACCGGCTATTCCTGCCGCAACGGCCGCGGCAGCCACAATGCCGCCGATCGCCGCCGCGCTCAGACCGCCAACCGCTGCGCCGGCCGCACCAGCAGCACCCGCACCGGCCGCGCCAGCACCTGCACCAGCACCGGCTCCAGCACCAGCACCGGCTCCCGCACCGGCCCCAGCACCCGCTCCACCAGCGCCACCCGCACCTGCGGCAGCACCGGTCTCAGCCTGCGCCACCACGACAGGCTTGATCACTTGCGCATTGGCCGTGGAAAAAGCAGCAGCAAAAACTACAACTGCGACGAGATTTTTTTTCATTAGAAAATCCTATTTATCAGTTCATACATTTAATCGAAGACGGCAAAAAATACAATGATTATTGGGTCGAGGTAGCCGTCGGCGCCGCAGGGCTGTCACTTCCGCCGGCAGCCGCCGCGGCTGCTGCCGCTGCGGCTGCGGCTACACCAACCGTTGCAGCCGATACGCCACCCACTGCAGCGCCGGCAGCTCCAGCAGCACCGGAACCAGCCGCACCCGCTGTACCGGCCGCACCCGAACCGGTCGCGCCGGCCGCAGCAGGCACCGGCGCGGGAACCGCGGGCGGAACCGGAACACTCGGCAAGGTGCCGAAAGTGCCGGCAGGCACCGCAGGGATTGTGGTCGCCAAAGACGTGGCCGAGGCCACCGTCGCAGTCTGCCCCGCGGCAAACACCGCGACACCGGCCGCATTAGACAAAGTCACGGAACCCGAGACCACCTGGACATACAGCGGGTTCACCAATTGGGCAAGGAACTCGGTGCCGCGAATACCGATCGTGGCATTGGGAGTGGCGAGTTTGAAGCCATCGCGGTTCTTGGCGGAGTTTGAACCTGTAATCGCACGCAAGCCACCGCGCAACATCGTGAACAACGCCGTCATGGAGGACGGGGTTTTCTCATTGAAATCGTATTTCTGGATGGTGAAAGCGGTGTTCTGATTCAGCGCAATGACTGTGCCGTCAATAAACTTCAGCACTGCGGTGCTGTTGGCGCTGGTCGTAATGGTGGTGTTGTTTTCGAGGCTTTGGTTTTTTTCGAGCTTGACCGGCTTGCCCGCGCCCTGCTGGGCCTGAACATCTCCGCTAACCTCGTGAACATAGCCTTGCGCCGTTGCCGCGAAGGCGAATCCCGAGGGCATTAAACTGCAGCACACCAGCGTCAGCAGCAGTTTGAAAATATTGGCGGAAAAAAACTTCATGTTTTTCTAGTTAAAATGCAGCAAAACGGATTGAATGAACAGAGCATTAGCAACAACCAGCAACAACCACGATTATTGAATGACCTTACAATACATGCCATTCGTTAAAATTTAATTAACGCTTAACTAACTAACTAACTAACTAACTAACAACTAACGCGTAACGCGTCACTCTTACTCTCACTGTGCATTTTATAGTAAATACCCTGAAATTTCATTATATTACTGATCTTTAAGTCCAGCATTCCTAAACAGGGCCCGAAATTCCTTATTTCCGGAAAATTCCGGAAATTATTTTTTAAAATCAAATACCTACAAATCGCCCCATCCATAAAGAAGCCGCTCTGCCCGCATGTCAATTCTGGCAATAACCAAGCGTCATCTCCCCGCCCTGCTCATCATCGCCGCACTTGCTGCGACCCTTGTGGTTGCAGCACATCGTCTGCATCCAGGAACCCTGTTCTACCCCGACATACTGATGAAGGCCTCCGATACTGTTCAGGTCGGGCTGTTGAAACAGGGGGTCCGCAGCCAGCAGCAGTGCGAAAAAGAGGCACTGGGCATCAAACAGGCGATGCAGAACTTCTGCCCGACCTGTGAAATTCTCCGTGCCCGTTGCGTGGACACTCTGAGCCCACGCCAGCAACACCTGCTCAGCAAAAAAGCGGTCGATCTGCCGGTAATGCACATTCCGGGGGGGGTGATCACTTTTGAGGCCGATCAGCGCGACATTGCCGAGCAAACCTGCCGGGAAGCGGCACGACAGGCTCAGACCTCAGGCCCATGCATCCTGCAGGATTCCTCGCAAATGGCCATCGCCCTGTCCGCCCTCAGCGCCAACCAGATTGAAATCACGCCATCCTCTTCAACCACCTTGCTGATCCTGCTGAAACTGACGTTATTTTCAGCACTGGTCTCCTGCGCCGTTTGCGGACTGCTGATCTGGAGCGAAAAGTGGCATGCCCCTTTCAGCCACGATGCGATCAACTCCGGCCCGCAGAAGTTTCATGCTACCGCAGTGCCCAGAATCGGCGGGCTGGCCATCGCCTGCGCAATGGTGGCGGCCATCACCGCACTGGACTTGACGGACATCCTGATGACCGATTCCGTTCATGGCTTTGCGATGCTGGCATTATCGGCATTGCCGGCTTTCGCCGGCGGCCTGGCTGAAGACCTGACCAAAAAAGTGGGCGTTCTCGCGCGCTTATTGCTGACCATGGCCGCCGGTGTTCTCGCATCGGTACTGATCGGTGCAACGCTCACCCGCCTCGACGTACCCGGCCTCGATAACCTGCTGCAGTATTGGCCACTGCTGGCCATTGCCTTTACCGCCTTTGCCGTCGGCGGCGCTGCCAATGCCATCAACATCATCGACGGCTACAACGGCCTTGCCGCCGGCTACGCCATCCTTGCACTCGCCGCCCTTGGTTGGGTATCCATGCAGGTTGGTGATCAAGTGGTGCTGTTGGCCAGCCTGAGCATGCTGGGAGCGCTGCTTGGCTTTGGGGTGTGGAACTGGCCGGGCGGTCGGATATTCCTGGGGGATGGCGGCGCTTACCTGCTAGGGTTCTGGCTGGCTGAGCTGGGCGTGCTGCTGGTCATGCGCAATCCGCAAGTGTCACCCTGGTTTCCACTGGTGATCATGATCTACCCGATCTGGGAAACGCTGTTTTCGATGTACCGCCGGAAAATACTGCGCGGCTACAGCGCCGGTCACCCCGATGCCTTGCACCTGCACCAGTTGATCCACCAGCGACTAATACGGATCGCTGTAGGCTCCAAACAAGCAGCCGACCGCACGCGCCGGAACAGCAGTGTTGCGCCTTATGCGTGGGTCGGAACAGCTCTTTTCATGCTACCCGCGTTGAGTATCTGGGACAGCACACCATTGCTGCTGGGGCTGGCGACATTATTCGTAACCGGTTATGTCTGGCTGTACCTGCGCATCGTTTAATGGCGCAGCCCGACATGGATGATCTGTCGGTCATTGTCGGCGCCCACCGTGGCCCACGCTCCCGTCAAAGAAAATTAGTCTGTTTTGTAAAAAACGGGGCGAGGCGCCATTGTTGCCTTGATCCCATCAGGCCAAGCGGCGGCGGATACCCCACACCAGCACGCAAGCTACGATGACGCCTGCCGCATCGGCCGCCCAATCCAGTAGATCACCCAGTAGATCACCAGACCGCCAGCCGAGCAGGGCCTGAGCAAACTCCATCGCCGCACCATCGGCCAGCAACCCGATCACAAGCACTGCCCCACGCCCTACCCTTCCGGTCAGCCCTGCCAGTGCCAGTCCTGCATAAGCCAGCGTGTGCCGGGCCTTACCCCAGACGTTAAATGCCAGTGGCCTAATGCCTGGCACATAGCTGGTCGATGTCTCACGTCATACTGGCACGTCATACTGGCACAGGGGCAACGCACATGACGTCAAATCGCCCAGTTGGCCAGTTGCAACGCCTCCACGCGTTCGAACTCGCGCAGATTGTTTGACGCGAGTGTCAGCCCCTCACTGCGGGCATGTGCGGCAATGTGCAGGTCATTTACACCGATAGTTTCCCCCCGCTTTTCCAGTGCACTGCGAATGCTGCCGTAATGCTGCGCCGCCTTGGGTCCGTAGGGTAATACCTCCAGACGGGTGCAAAAGTCTTCCACGACGGACAGGGTGCGCGATGGCGCGTTGCTTTTTTCCGCACCGTGCAGCAATTCAGCCAGTGTGATGGATGAAATTGCCATGTGGCCTGCATGCTCATTGAACAGATGCAACGCCGACAGTGGTTTACTCTTGATCACATAGATCACCATATTGGTGTCCAGCAGGTAACGCAGCATTACAATGCATCGCGCTCAGGCTGATCCTGGCTGGCGCGAGTCTCCATAAAGTCGTCGGCCACCACCAGGCTACTCAAAAAGAAGCTGTCCCACGTCTGCCCCAGCGGCGCGATAATGCGCTCACAACCCCGCGCCCGCACGTCCACCCGCTTGACGTTGTCGGGCAAGCGCAGTTCTGCCGGCAGCCTGATGGCTTGGCTGCGGTTATTGGTGAATACGGTGGTGGTTGCCATGGTCCGATCCTTTAATTTCATTTGGATAGCGCAGCAATGTATCCCAATCTCTAAATGATGTCCAACTATCCCGGATAGTTGAGTAATTAGCCGGAACTCCAACCTTACCGGGAATGGCGATGGCTCCTGTCCTTAATCACGCCGCCAATCGCGCAAGCCAATTCGCTGTGTCCGTGATAGCGATCCCATTGCGGAACTCTTCCTGCCGCAGGTTGTAGACCAATAGACGGATTATTAACGGCTGAGAGCAAGACCGTCGCGATGACGGCTGTTCATTGGCGGAAATTGAGTACCGCGAACCGAGTCTAAAAAGGGGCGCTACTCGTAGCCGTCTTCTCGCTGGTGCTTGATTGCGAGAATCGTGACGGCATCCCAAGAGGGTTCGAAGCGGTACAAGGCAAGGTAGCCAGCGGCGCCAAAGTCGATCACAAGCTCACGAAGATCATCATGGTCTTCCACCGGCCTGCCAATCATGTGAGATTGTTTGAGCGGCATAAACGCCTCGCGGATTGCAAGCACAGCCCGCTTCGCAGCGTTTGAGTCTTTACCGAGCAGAAATTTGTGAAGTCGGTATATATCGGATTGCGCTCGTACAGACAGTCTTACGTGTGGCATGCGGTGATGGGCGCGTCAGGATTCTTTTGTACGTCATCTACCCACGCGCTGAACTCATCGAGCGTAATATGCAACCCCGTTTCCTTGTAGTGCTCGAAGGATGCATCGGCGACCTTGATAAAACTTTGTCGCGCTTCTTCACGCTGCACGTATTCGAGAATGGCTTCCTTCATGAGGTAGTGCGGGGTGCGCTTCTTCATGGCCGCCAGTGAAGCAATTCGGTCGCGGTCGGGAGGGTCGAGTTTGATCGTGACCGTACTGGGAGAACGTGGTTTTTCGATTGCAGACGTTTTCATAGCAGCACCAAGTGTTAAAAGGTAACACCATTTTAATAACCTAATCAGGCAAGTCAAGCCAAAACAAAGCTCGTTGCTGGGTTCGCAGGCTCACCCGGTAATCCCCTCCATTTTTAGCACCTGCCGGCCATAGTCGGCGACCACCATGGGTAGCGCCCATTATCGGTATTGCCTGCCTTCACCGGTGGCCTTGCTGAAGACCTGACCAAAAAAGTGGGCGTTCTCGCGCGCTTATTGCTGACCATGGCCGCCGGTGTTCTCGCATCGGTACTGATCGGCGCAACGCTCACCCGCCTCGACGTACCCGGTCTCGACAACCTGCTGCAGTATTGGCCGCTGCTGGCCATTGCCTTTACCGCCTTTGCCGTCAGCGGCGCTGCCAATGCCATCAACATCATCGACGGCTACAACGGCCTTGCCGCCGGCTACGCCATCATTGCACTCGCCGCCCTCGCCTGGGTTTCCATGCAGGTTGGTGACCAAGTGGTGCTGTTGGCCAGTCTGGCCATGCTGGGGGCGTTGTTTGGTTTTGTGGTCTGGAACTGGCCGGGCGGTCGGATATTCCTTGGCGATGGCGGCGCTTACCTGCTGGGGTTCTGGCTGGCTGAACTGGGCGTGCTGCTGGTCATGCGCAATCCGCAAGTCTCGCCCTGGTTTCCACTGGTGATCATGATCTACCCGATCTGGGAAACGCTGTTTTCGATGTACCGTCGCAAGATCATTCGCCAGCATCATGTCGGACATCCGGATGCCATGCATCTGCACCAACTGGTTTACCAACGGCTGATCCGCAAATCTAGCGCCCCCGGCGGCATTACCAAACAACACCCACGCAACAGCAGGGTCGCGCCACTGCTGTTGATTCCGGTCACCCTGCTGATGCTGCCGGCGCTGCTGCTATGGCACCGCACCGACGCGCTGCTGGTTTGCGCTGGCGCATTCTGCGTCGCTTATGGCTGGCTTTATTACCGGCTGGCGTGACCTTGCCACGGTTTCACGTTCATCAGATTGCAGGTAAATTGAAGATGAACGGAGGACGTGATGAGCAAGAGAGAATTGGTTCCAAACCGGCAGTATACGGATGAGTTCAGGGTAGAAGCGGTCCGGCTGGCTGAGTCGATCGGCGGTAACAAGGCTGCGAAGCGTCTAGGCATTCCGGACTCGAGCCTGTGGAATTGGCTGCAGCTAAGTCGTGCGGGCAAACTCAAGGCAACTGATGGTATGGCGGTGCCGGTCAAGCGGTCGCTGGCGGAGGCCGAGGCGGAGAACGCCCGGTTGCGCCGAGAACTGGCGAGCACCAAACTCGATCTGGAAATCGTAAAAAAAGCGGCGGCGTATTTCGCGAAGGAATCGCGGTGAAATACGCCTGGATCAAAGAGCAAAGCGACCTGTTCAGCGTGACCCGGATGTGCCGGCAACTCGAGGTGTCGCGCACGGGGTATTGCCAGTGGAAGACACGCCCGCCAAGCGAGCGCTCGATGGCCAATGCGGTGCTCGATGCGCGGGTGGCAGCGATACACGCAGCCAGCAAGCGCAGCTACGGGCGGCCACGCATCGTGCGGGACATGAGCAACCAGGGCATCAAGGTCAGCCACGAACGCGTGCGTAACAGTCTGAAGAGGCAGTCCCTCAGACCAGTGTACAAGCGGCCTTATCGTGTAACGACCGATTCTGCACACACCAAGCCGATTGCGGCGAACGTACTGAATCGGCGCTTCGACAGCTGGCAAGCCAATCAGGCGTGGGTCGCCGACATCACTTACATCTCCACAGGAGAAGGCTGGCTGTATCTCGCCTGCGTCATGGACTTGGCGAGTCGACGAATTGTCGGCTGGTCGATGAGTGAGCGGATGAAGGCAGGCCTGGTCTGCCAAGCGTTGAAGTCGGCGTACTGGCGGCGCAAGCCGCCTGCAGGGTTGATCATGCATTCGGATCGCGGGAGTCAGTATGCGGGCGACGAGCACAGGAAATTGATCAAGGACTACCGGATGATTCAGTCGATGAGCAGGCGCGCCAATTGCTGGGACAACGCCGCGATGGAGAGTTTCTTCAAAACGCTGAAAGTCGAGCGTGTCCACCAGCTGCGCTACGCCACGCGTGCGCTCGCCAAGCTCGACATCGTCGACTGGATAGAAGGGTTCTATAATCGCAGACGCATGCATTCTTCGATCGACTACCAGACGCCAGTCGATGCAGAATCCAGCCTCATGGCTGCGTAAAGTGGTGCACGTGGAATCCGGGCAGGGTCAGCGCACTGGCGTGCGCCACGCTGGCTGATTCACGCCTGATCGGAAACTGCTAACGGGAAATTGCCGCGATGGCCTCAAGGTATTTGCCGATCACGATTTTCTCGTCGAACTCCCGCTCCATCTTCTGCCGCCCCTGACGGCCCATCTCGCTTCGCGCGCTTGCAGGCAGTTCGCTCATCTGTCGCATTTTTAAGGCCAGATCATTGGCATCTCTTGGCTTACAGAGATAGCCATTCACGCCATCATCAACCACCTCACGACAGCCCACGGCATCGGTCGTAATGATCGGCCGGCCCATGGCTGCGGCTTCGAGCAGGCTCCGCGGCACCCCTTCCCGATAATAAGAAGGCAGCACCACGCAGCTTGCCGCAGCAATCTGTGAGGCAACGTCATCAGTCTCTCCGAGATAAATAACGAAACCCTCGGCACACCATTGCGCCATCTGCTCCCGGTTGATCGCCGCTGGATTCTGAACATCCAGAAATCCCAACAGGCAGAACTCCGCATTCAGGCCAAGGCGGCGCAGTTGTCTTGCCGCCTCCACATATTCACCGACACCCTTCTCCCAAAGCATCCGGGCAATCAGCAAAAAGCGGATGGGTGCAGCTGCGGACGGCATCGGTGCAACTTCAAACCGGCTCAGATCAACCCCGGATCCGGGCAGGCGGTCTGTAATTTTCCGATTAACCAATCCGCCCTCAATGAATTGTGCGCGGTCATCCTCGTTCTGAAAAAAAACCGTCGCGGATCGTGACAAGGCCAGCGCATACAAGCGTCGGACCAGACGCGTCAGCCAGTCATTACGGACAAAAACTGAACCCAGTCCGGCAATATTGTTGATGACGGAAATCCCGCAGAGATTGGCGGCTATGGAACCGTAAACATTGGGTTTGACGGTATAGCCCAGATAAACATCCGGGCGTTCACGCCGCATCAAACGAATGAAGCGAATCAGTAACAGCAAATCCCGTATCGGGTTCGTGCCTTTGTTATCCATTGGCAAAGGCACAAACCGGCAACCCAAAGCGCGCACACGCTCGACATACGCATCGGGAGGCGCAACCGCTACAACATCATGCCCCGCATTAATCAGCGCCCGAATCAGCCCCGCACGGAAATTAACCAGATTCCAGGCCGTGTTGATCGATATCAGGACTTTCATCAGCCCTTGACCAGCCAGGCACTAAAATCAGGCCAGTTCAGTTGGGGAAACGGAATATAGGGCGCATAAAACTGGCCCTTGCGCGAATACAGGCCGCGTATGGCCCACCACGGATGCGAGAGATATTCTGGAGCATCTTCAAACTCACCGAAACGCTGCCAGACATCATCGGCATTGACCGGCTCGCCCTTGCGGGTCACAGCGATCCAGGGAGTGTTCGAATCGACAAACAACCACCCCCGACTCGTCCGCACTTCGGTTACCGCATGACTGGGCTGGCGGTAACGGAACAACGCATGCAGAAAAGATCTGTTGTCCTTGTACAGCAAATAGACATGCCGGGTCTCAAAGCCCAAATGACTGAAAATTTGGTCAAACGTGCGGCTGCGGTCGTAGCACAGACCACTGCCGATCCTCATCAGGTCGGCAGGCTCGCGCGCCTCAAACTCGGGGATCCCTTCACCCAATGGCGCACGCCGGAAAATTTCAGCCTGCACGGCACGAATAAGCCGGATTTCCTCTTCAAAAGACAATTGAGCTGCGGGTCTTTGAAATCCAAGCATCAAAAAAACGCTTTTATCCGAATTATCAATTGCTGTTGGGACGTTGGTAACAATTGCCAATCCTGCAAATACAAGACCTCCACCGAAGAAGAGATAGATCAGGGCTCGTGCAAGTTTTCTTCTGATAGTCGGCATCGCGTTACTCAAAAGGATAAAACCGGTAGGGCAACCAGGCAAAGTAAAAGTTTGAATAGTTGAACCAGACGAACATCACCAGCCAGAAACCACCGACAACAGAAAGTGTCGCTAATTTTTGGTAAGTGCGACTCAAAAAATAAAACGGAAAATACGAA
>CAIZLW010000244.1 GCA_903933915.1 uncultured beta proteobacterium
GACAGGTTCATGGCAGAGAGTCGCCACGTCGTCGGGTTGGACTCCTGACCATAGATGGAGACATCCCCCACCTTGCCACCGTGCGCCTCCACGAACTTCTCGCTCTGCACGAACATGCCGCTTGATCCGCAGCAGGGGTCATAGACCTTGCCGTGGTTCGGTGCCAGCACGGCCACCAACGTCTTGACAATACTGGTCGGGGTGTAGAACTGTCCGCCCTTCTTGCCTTCCGCACTGGCGAACTGGCCAAGGAAGTATTCATAGACCTCCCCGAGGACATCCCGCGCCTTGCTGGGGTCGTCGCCGAAGCCGATGGTGGAGATCATATCGACCAGCTCCCCGAGCTTGCCGTCCGGCAACTGGGCGCGGCCATAGCGTTTGTCGAGAATGCCCTTGAGCTTGGGGTTCTCGGCTTCAATGGCCGTCAGGGCGTCGTCAATACGCTTGCCGATGTCGGTTTGTTTGGCGGCTGCGCGTAACGCCTCCCAGCGGGCAGATTCAGGTACCCAGAAGACGTTCGCCTCCTTGTAATAGTCCCGATCCTCCAGCTCCTCGGCCAGCATGGCGGCGTCGGCATCGGGCAGGAAGTAGTCATCCTTCTTATCGGCGAAACGCCTTGTAAGCTCCTCCCGCCGGGCGGTGAAGGTGTTGGAGATGTATTTCAGGAAGATGAGGCCGAGCACGATGTGCTTGTACTCGGCGGCGTCCATATTGGCGCGGAGCTTGTCGGCGGCAGCCCAGAGGGTTTTTTTAATGTTATCAATCATTTTTATTGTTTAGATGACAGCAGAATTGGGCGAATCCCCTTGCTGCAACTTCCTCCGAAATTAGGTTGCAGAAATCCTAAACTGACTAGCGAGCAGCTTCTAGCTTACTACGCCAGAAGTGCGCTCCCCTTCCCTGTTTTTCACCACCCACGAGGGGGGGGCGTGAAGCCACTATTTATGCTCAAGCAGAATCATGGCCCAGAACGGCAGGAATCAAACTACCCAATAGTAGCCGAGCGCGAAGTAGTGGCAACCCCGCTTTTGGAAAACACACAGGACGGAGGGCGTCCAATGTGCAGCTGGTCATCAATTCAAAAGCGAAAATCGGTTTTTTTGGGAGGTCTAAGGCCCCTCTCATCGCAGAATTAGGGCTTGGAAAAATGATACCTATGCCGAGATGGCGGAAGGTCGGGACTCCTCCCGGGGTGGGCGTTTCCGTGTGGGTGGGATCGGCTGAGCAGATCATAGTGCTATGCCAGCCGCAGGAGGAGGTAAGCGATTTTGTGGGGGTGCCGGGTGGGTGGGGTTCGAGCTTGGACGAATATTGCTTTGGGGGGGGTAGCTTCGGGATTAGCGAGGCCGAGAGTATTAGGTAACAGCCTCAAGCCCTCAGAACAATCCGAACATCGTAAAAAGCCATCGCAATTCCATCGCTGTCACGACTTGTAATTGGTGATGATTACAGGTACTTTCGCATCAACGGGGCAATATGCTTTTAAACCTAAGTGCTTAATGTGCAAGGTAAAAGGGAATGTGCGAACGACCGGGCCCCGGTAGCTCAGTGGATAGAGCAGCCCCCTCCTAAGGGGCAGGTCGGACGTTCGATTCGTCTCCGGGGCGCCACGCAGCAGAACGCTGGCGCAGCCTTAAATCCCCGCTAATTTTGAATTGGCCGCAGCAAGCCGCTCGACCAGTATGCGCAGATAGGTGCGGTCGAAGTTCAGCCGGCAGATTTCCGAGGCGTTCTCCAGTCGCTTCACCTCGATCTTGATCATGCGCAGATCAGTCGCCGCCACCACATCGGCCGAGCGCAGCGTGTCGGCACCACTCAGGTAGGCCATTTCACCCACGCATTCGCCAGCCTTGAGCAGGCTCAGCAACAGACGGCGCTTGCGCAGCACGCGCGCTTCGCCGCTGACGATGATTCCGAAGAAATTCCCGGGATCACCCTCGTTGATGATGACCTCGCCCTTGGCGATATCCACCCACTCCGAAAATCGCAGTACTTCCCACAGCTCGACATCGCCGAACGACTTGAAAAATGACAGTGTGCGCAGGGTGTTGAACTTTTCGGTATCCAGCACGCCGTGTTTGGGCAGTGGCGCGCCCGCAGCGACGGCGGCGAGATCGCCAGCGAACTGTTCCCAGGTCATGTAACGCACCGACTGGTCACGCGCCATGGCCCGCCGCACCACGACATCGATCTCCGACGGAATGTCCTGGCGGATTTCCGAGGGCAGCGGCGGATCAGCATTGAGGATCTGATGGGCCAGTCCGGCGATATTGTCGGCCGTAAACGGCAGCCTTCCCGTCAGCAGCTGGAACATCACCACGCCCAGCGCATAAATAGCAGCTGGAACATCACCACGCCCAGCGCATAAATATCGGTCTGCAGATTGAGCGGCAGGTTCAAATGCTGCTCGGGCGACATGTAAGCCGGTGTGCCGATGCCGTCAACCATGGTGCGCTCGGTCATGGCGATCGCCGCAGAGCCGAAATCGGTGACCTTGATGTCGGTATTGTCCTTGACCAGGATGTTGGCTGGCTTGATGTCGCGATGGATCACGCCGATCTGGGTAGCAAAATCCAGGGCACGCGCACATTTGTAAACGACTTCGATGACATCGCCAATGGCCAGCAGATTGTCCGGCCGGGTAAACCGCTGCAGTGTGCCGCCGGAAACATACTCCATGACGATATAGGCATTTTCCTCGTCAGCCACGGCATCATAGATCTCGACAATATGCGGATGATTCAGCTTGCCCGCCAGTGATGCCTCGGTCAGGAACAGGCGATGCATCAGCTGACCGCGGTTCTGGTCCTTCAGCGCCGTCTGCGACACCAGCTTGATCGCCACCTGGCGGTCATTGAACTCATCCTTGGCGAGATACACGACGCTGGTCGCGCCGTCGCCGAGTTTCCCCAGGATTTCATACTTGCCGATCCTGTGAATGGCTGATTCAGACATGAAGCTGCGCCTCTCGATGATATTCAACCCGCACAGCGGCATTGAGCACGCCACGATGTCGCCAAGGGCAAGCTCTGATTAGACCCTGCACACTGTCGAGCGTCAACCATGCAATGCGCTACCATGGCGTCTCCGACACACGAATAAAAATGAAGACTAACGCCGCTCACAACCATCAGCGCTGGCATTTCTGGATCGATCGCGGCGGCACGTTTACCGACATCGTCGCCCGCACTCCCGAAGGCGCCATCGTCACACACAAACTGCTGTCGGAAGATCCGTCCCGCTATCGCGATGCGGCGCTGGCCGGCATCCGCGATCTGCTCGGCATCGACCGCGATGCCGCCATCCCATCGGCGGACATTGCCGAAGTGCGCATGGGCACGACTGTCGCCACCAACGCCTTACTGGAACGCAAAGGTGAACCGGTTGCGCTGTTCATCACCCGCGGCTTCGGCGATGCCCTGCGCATCGCCTGGCAGAACCGTCCACGCATCTTCGATCGGCATATCGTCCTGCCGGAACTGCTTTACGGCGCCGTATATGAAGTCGATGAGCGTATCGGCGCTCAGGGTAAAGTCATCACAAAACCGGGCATCCCGGCGCTGCAGCGCGACTTCGCCGCCGCCAAGGCCGCCGGCTACAACGCCATCGCCATCGCATTCATGCATGGTTACCGCCATCCCCAACACGAACAGCTTGCCGCGCAACTGGCACGCGACTGCGGCTTTACCCAGATCTCGGTGTCGCACCAAGTCAGTCCGCTGATGAAACTGGTCGCGCGCGGCGACACCACGGTTGTCGATGCCTACCTGACACCGGTACTGCGCCGCTATGTCGAGCAGATCCGCAGCGAATTGCCGGACACCCGGCTGCTGTTCATGCAATCGAACGGCGGACTCACCGATGCCGGCTGTTTTCAGGGCAAGGACAGCATTCTCTCCGGCCCTGCCGGCGGCATCGTCGGTGCGGTACGTACGGCGGCTGCAGCAGGCTTCGATCGCATCATCGGATTCGACATGGGCGGCACTTCGACCGATGTTGCGCACTTTGCAGGCACGGACCTCGCCGCGCTGGAGCGCACTTTCGATGGCATGGTGGCCGGCGTGCGCGTGCGCGCACCGATGCTCGCCATCCATACCGTCGCCGCCGGCGGCGGATCGATCCTTCAGTTTGACGGCACCCGTCTGCGCGCAGGCCCGGAATCCGCCGGCGCCAACCCGGGTCCCGCCTGCTACGGTAAAGACGGTCCGCTCACCATCACCGACTGCAATGTGCTGCTCGGACGCATCCAGCCCGCGTTTTTCCCCAGCGTCTTCGGCGCGGATGGCCGGCAATCGCTGGACGTTGCCGCGACCCGGAGCAAATTCAGCCACTTCCTTAAAAATATTAATAAAAACAATTACTTACAAAACGTCGAGGCGGTGGCCGAAGGCGGTCTGCGCATTGCCGTCGAGAACATGGCCAATGCCATCAAGAAAATATCGGTGCAGCGCGGCCATGATGTCACGGCCTACACACTGGTCTGCTTCGGCGGCGCCGGTGGACAACACGCCTGCCGCGTCGCCGATGCCCTCGGCATGCCCCGCATATTCATCCACCCGCTCGCCGGCGTACTGTCCGCCTGCGGCATGGGGCTCGCCGATATCACCGCAATGCGCGAACAGGCGGTCGAATCAATACTCTCCGACAGCACGCTGCAAGCATTACAACCGGTCATCGCACAGCTCGGTGCCGCAGCACACGATCAGGTAGTGGCACAGGGCGTACCCGCCACCGCAATCCGGCTGCAGATCAGGCTGCTGATCAAATATGCGGGCACCGATACCGCCATTGGCGTGATGCACGACACATTGACCGCGATGCAGTATCAATTCGAACAGATTTATCTGCAGCGCTACAGCTTCCTGATGCAGGACCGTCCGCTGGTCGTCGACTCCGTCACCGTGGAAGCCATAGGCCAGGGCGATCATCACGCCGCGTCCATTGCCATGACATCACCTGAAAAACAGCCCACCGCGGCGCGGGTGCCGATGTATTGCGACGGTGCCTGGCGGGAAGTCGATGCGCACGCCCGTGCCGCACTCAATCCGGGGAACCGGGTGACAGGACCCGCGATCATTACCGATGCCCATGCCACCACGGTCATTGAACCCGGCTGGCAGGCCGAGGTTGCGCCCGAAGGTCATCTGCTGCTGAGCCGCGCGGCACCCCGAAAACAGGAACATACCGTTGCGCAGGCCGACCCCGTCATGCTCGAAGTATTCAACAATCTCTACATGTCGATCGCCGAGCAGATGGGTGCGACACTGGCCAACACCGCGCATTCGGTCAACATCAAGGAACGGCTGGATTTCTCCTGTGCGCTTTTCGATGCCGACGGCAACCTGATTGCCAATGCCCCGCATATGCCCGTGCACCTGGGATCGATGGGCGCCAGCGTCCGCGCCATCATCGATGCCAATCAGGGCCGCATGAATCCGGGTGATGCCTGGATGCTCAACGACCCCTATGCCGGCGGCACCCATCTGCCGGACATCACCGTGATCACACCGGTGTTCGACGCCGAAAGCCGCCGGGTCCTGTTCTATACCGGTTCACGCGGACACCACGCCGATGTCGGCGGCATCACGCCGGGCTCGATGCCGCCCGACAGCCGCCACATCGACGATGAAGGCGTGCTGATTTCGAATTTCCTGCTGGTACAGGGCGGGAAATTCCGCGAAAGCGAAACCCGCGGGCTGTTTGCCTCGACACCATACCCGGCGCGCAATATCGATCAGAACATTGCCGATTTGCGCGCAATGATCGCAGCCAACCGCAAAGGCGCCGTCGAACTGGAACGGATGATCGGCCAGTTCGGACTTGACGTCGTTCAGGCCTATATGCGGCATGTGCAGGACAATGCCGAGGTTGCCGTGCAACGCGTCATCGACCGGTTGCATGACGGCAGCTTCAGTTATGAGATGGATCACGGCGCGGTCATTCGTGTCGCCATCCGCGTCGACAATGCCGCGCGCAGCGCCGTCATCGACTTCACCGGCACCTCTCCGCAGGGCCATGACAATTTCAACGCCCCGCTGGCCGTAACCATGGCTGCAGTGCTCTACGTATTCCGTTCGCTGGTGGATGACGACATTCCGCTCAACGCCGGCTGCCTGCGGCCGCTGACTGTGATCGTGCCGCCGGGCACGCTGCTCAACCCGCAGCACCCGGCCGCCGTCGTCGCCGGCAATGTCGAGACTTCGCAATGCGTCACCGATGCGCTCTACGGCGCGCTCGGCGTGATGGGCGCCTCTCAGGGCACGATGAATAATTTCACCTTCGGCAACGCGCGCCACCAGTATTACGAAACCATAGCCGGCGGCTCCGGCGCCGGTGACGGCTTTGACGGCACCGCCTGCGTGCAGACCCACATGACCAATTCGCGCCTCACCGATCCGGAAGTACTGGAATGGCGCTACCCGGTGCAGCTCGACAGCTTTGCCATCCGCCGTAACAGCGGCGGCGCGGGGCGCTGGCACGGCGGTGATGGCGCGATCCGCAAACTGCGCTTTCTGGAACCGATGACTGCTGCCATTCTCTCCGGGCATCGCCGCGTACCGCCCTATGGCATGGCCGGCGGCGAGCCTGGCGTCACCGGACGCAATGCCGTGCAGCGCAACGATGGCAAAGTCACGGAACTGGACGCCTGCGCCAGTGTGGAAATGAATTCCGGCGATGTCTTCATCATCGAAACGCCGGGCGGCGGCGGATACGGCCCGGTACAATAATGAATCATAAAAACACCGCGCATCACCGATCAGCCCAGCTTGAAACCGTATGCCGTCCAATCCGCAGCGGTCGCTAAAAATAATTAATCAATAAAAACAAATACTTAGGAATTATCATGGCCCGTGTCCCCTTGTTAGGCGAGGAACGCAATGACCTCGCGCCCTTTATCGCACGCGTCAAGGCAGAGCGCGGCAAATTGATCAATCTGTACCGGGTGCTGATGAACAGCCCGACGATCGCCGCAGGCTGGCTCGACTTCAACAGCATCATCCGTTACAAAACATCGCTCGATGCGGCACTGCGCGAGATGATCATCCTGCGCGTATCGCTGCTCAACGGCGCCGAATATCAGGCTCGCATCCATGGCGCCTCCCATGCACTGCATGCCGGACTCAGCGTCGAACAGATTGCAGCCCTCGATCACTGGCAGGACAGCGAACTGTTCACACCGGCGCAGCGCGCCGCATTGGCCTGGACGGACGCGATGACCCGCCAGATCGACGTCCCCGATGCGCTGCATGAGGAACTGAAAAAACATTTCCACGACCAGGCCATCGTCGAAATCACCGTACTCGCCGGCGCCTACAATATGCACACCCGGGTTGCGCGCGCACTGCGCATCGAACCCGAACAAAAATCATGACCCGACAACTGCCCGTACTGGTCGTCGAAAACGACCCCTTTCTCCGCCTTCTTGGCGTCATCCTCGATCCCGAACACACCGATCCGCAACGCATCGCCGCGTTCAGCGATTTTTTTGCTCACGACCTTCCGGACTTCAACGGCTGGCTGTCCCAGCTGCGCGGTCGCCTGAAAAAACTCTACCCGGCAACCGTACACCTGGTCGATGACGAAGCCGCGCTGCACAAACACCTGCCGGCGGCCGAAATCGCCGTCATCGAATCGCTGCGTATCGGCGCCGATGAACTGGCGATTGCGCCGCGGCTGCGGGCCGTGCAGAAATTTGGCGCCATCGCCAGCAGCGTCGATGAACCCGCCTGCGCTGCCCGACAGGTCGCCGTACTGAAGCTGCGCCGTCGCGCCAATATCGCCTGCGCCGAACATGCCATCGCCATGATGCTCGGCCTTTCACGCCAACTGCATCGCGTCATCAACCGCATCAGCACCGAGTCACTGCAGGCCGCAGGCTACTCGCCGCGCACCTATGACCGGCGCCACACCGCCAATTCGAACTGGGCGCGGGTGCCCGGCATCACCCTGCTCCACGGCACCACGCTGGGCATCGTCGGCATGGGCGAAATCGGGCGCGAAGTCGCGCTGCGCGCGACGGCCTTCGGCATGAACATTCTCTATCACCAGCGGACTCCTATGCCGCGGGCACTCGAAACCGCGCACCACGCGCATTACGCCGATCTCGACACCCTGCTCGAAACCTGCGACTGGGTGGTGATCTGCCTGCCGGGAAACGACAACACCCATCACCTGTTCAACGCCCGCCGCCTCGCGCAGATGAAACCGGGGGCGCGACTGATCAACATCTCCCGCGCTGAAATTGTCGAGCGTAACGCCGTCATCGGCGTGCTGCGCTCGGGCCGCCTCGGCGGTTTCGCGCTGGACCCGCTATACGAAGCGCCGGGTCGAGATGATGATGAACTGCTGCAGTTCGAAAACGTGCTGCTGACCCCGCACATCGCCGCTCAGCCGCGATTCAATGCGCTGAACGACATTGCCGACCTGCTGACCGGACTTGAGGAACAAATAAAATGATTGCCACCAGAATCTCGCTCACGCTGTGCGCCACCTTGATATCCGGCAGTTTTGCCGCCCTGATAGCCGGCAGTTTTGCCGCCCTGATAGCCGGCAGTTTTGCCGCACAGGCGGCGGACGCCTGGCCGTCGCGCCCGATCCGTATGATTGCCCCCTTCCCCGCCGGCAGTTCGGTGGATGCGGCGGCACGGGTCATCACGCCGCGCGTTGGTGAAGCCCTCGGGCAATCGATTGTCATCGACAACCGCGCCGGTGCCAGCGGCGCCATCGGCGCCGAACTCGGCGCGCGCGCCGCACCCGACGGTTACACCATCTCCGGCGGCACCACCAGCACGCACGCGCTGTCAAAAGCCTTGAACCCGCACCTCAGCTATGACCCGGAAAAGGATTTTGCGCCGATCACCATGTTCGGCCACCTGCCCTACATCCTCGCCGTGCACCCGGGCGTGCCCGCCTCAAACCTGCAGGAACTGATCGCCATTGCCAAAGCAAAACCGGGACAGATCCGTTACACCACCGTCGGCAACGCCAGCATGGCGCGCCTGGGCGGGGAATTGCTGTCCAACCTGACCGGCGCCCAGCTCACGCCGATTTCCTACAAGAGTTCTGCGCAATCGGTTGTCGACACCCTCGCCGGACGCATCGAACTGCAGTTCGGCACCATGGCACCGGTGCTGCCGCATGTGCGCGCGGGCAAGCTGCGCGCGCTGGCGGTCACCAGCAGTACGCGCGCGCCGGCACTGCCGGAAGTGCCCACCGTACAGGAATCCGGGATCAAGAATTTCGAGGTGACATTATGGCTGGCCGTTTTTGCACCGGCAAAAACACCGCGCCCGATCGTTGAGCGGCTGAACCGCGAATTTGTGGCCGCAATCGCCGTGCCGCAGATCCGCGAGGCACTGCTCACTCAGGGGCTGCAGCCGGAAACCACCAGTCCGGCAGCGTTTTCCCGTTTCCTGTCCGCAGAAATCACCAAATGGCGCGATGTGGCGCGCAAGGCGAATCTGAAACCCGAGTAAATACAGAAACAACCCGAACTGCAGCCGACCATCAGATTATAGGAAGCAACTTTGCCGCGAGTCCCGTGCCGCTGAGATAAGCCCCTTCAATACGGCCGTCGGCACACCAGTCGCCGCAGATACCGATGCGCCGGCTGACATCCCAGAAGGAGCCTGCGCTCAAACCGTCTGACAACGCAAACCGCCAGCAGTGCGCCCGGGATTCGACCACTTCGGCATGAATGCCGGCCGCAGCATGGAAAGCTTCTACCAGCATTGGTCCCACAGTTTCTGCATTGGCTTCCAGATGCACCCTGGACCATTCTGCACTCGCGTGCAGCACCCAGCGCTCGCCTGCTGCACGGCCTGGGCGGGAGGCATCGCGCATCACCCATCCGACGGCAGCGCCCGAAACAAACGCCGCATCGAATTCGAGTGCCAACGGCTGGTCATAACAGACCATCACCGCCCAACACGGCGCGTGCCCGCCCTGACGGATCTGAGTCGCAAGCTCAGGCACCGCAGTGCACAGCGGCAAGGCCTGCGCTGCCGGGATTGCCAGCACAACCGCAGCGAATCCCGACTCGCCGCCTTCCTCCCAGGACAGGCGCCAGCCGTCTTCGCCGGGCGTAACGGCCGTGATCCGGCACTCAAAATCGACATCCATATTCGCAGACAACGCGCGGCAGACTGACGTCATCGCCGGTGTTGCAACGTAACGCTGCTCGGTGTGCGACAGCGGCCGGGTTGTACCGGCGTGCAAATGCACAATGCGTCCGGCATAAGGCGCAATAACCCCATTGGCCAGCCACTGATCGACCACCGCACGAAAAGCGGGATCACGCACCGTGAAATACTGGGCGCCATGGTCAAAGCTACCGTGCCCGGTGCGGCGGGTGGCCATGCGTCCTCCGGCGCCGCGACTTTTTTCAAATACGTGGACTTCATGTCCGGCGTTGTGCAAGGACTGCGCGCAGGCCAGTCCTGCGATGCCGGCACCGACCACGGCTACACGCGCCATAAATCCGCTTTCCACTGAATCATTTCAGTTTTTGCCCGTATCACGGGATCCCTGGGCCATGCCGGGATCCAGCCCCATCAGGCGCAACGCCCAGGCAGAAAGTAAACCAAGCACCAGCGGCCACCAGACATTCATCGTTACCGACAAACCCGCAGCAACCAGGTACGTCATTGCCAGCAGCAGTGCACCGGTATGGCGGCTGCGCCACCAGGTAAACACCAGCGCTGCGGCCAGCACCGTGAATACCGCGGCCAATACATAGATCACTATTTCCATATCAACACCCAGATTGACACTGTTCAAAGAACGGAAGCGTAGCATCAACTCTTCAATGCCGGGAGCACTCTATAATGAATTATCTTCCGACCATGAACCTCGATGAAACCCGCAACGCCCAAACAGGCACTGACCACCTGCTGTGCCGCTCACACACTGCACGACGGGCTTTCTGATCTGACCTATGTGCTGCTGCCGCTGCTGGCGCAGACTTTCGGTCTGACGCTGGCGCAGGTCGGTATGATCCGCGCCGCACACCGCACCGCGATGGCGGCGTTCCAGATCCCGGCAGGCCTGATTGCAGAACGCTTCGGCGAACGCAATCTGCTCGCCGTCGGCACCGCATTGGCCGGCGCCGCATTCGTCGGCTTGGGGTATGCCAACGGATTCTGGATGATTCTGGTCGCACTGTTTTTTGCCGGCATGGGTTCCGCCGTTCAACACCCGCTGTGCTCGACCATTATTTCCAACGCTTACCCAGAAGCCGGCCGCCGCACGGCGCTGGGCACCTACAACCTGTTCGGCGATGTCGGCAAATTTGCATTCGGCGGATTGCTGAGCCTGCTGCTGATGGCCGGGCTGCCCTGGCAGGGGCCCGTCGTCGCCTACGGCATCATCGGGCTGACGATTGCCGGACTGGCCTGCTTCTGGCTCGCGGACTCACGCCCCGCTCACGCATCGGAACAGGCCGCAATGGCCACCGGCAAAGGCTGGGGCATCCGCAATCGCCGCGGGTTTCTGGCCTTATGTCTGATCGAAATCATCGACAGCAGCACACGCGTCGGCTTCCTGACGCTGATTGCGTTTTTGCTGATCGACAAGGGACTCTCCACCGGCTGGGCCACACTCGCCGTGCCGCTGATCCTCGTCGGCGGCATGGCCGGCAAACTCGCCTGCGGCGTGCTGGCCGAACGCGTCGGCATCATCCGCACCATCATCATCACTGAAGTGGTGACCGGCGCCGGCATTTTTACGGTAGTAGCGCTGCCCGGTGTTGCTACCGCGCTGCTGCTGCCCCTGCTGGGTGTCGCATTGCAGGGGACCTCCTCAGTGCTCTACGCCACCATCGGCGACCTTGTCGAACGCGAACGCCTGCCACGGGCCTTCGGACTGTTCTATACGCTGGGCTCCCTGTGCGGCATCGCTGCGCCACTGGGTTACGGCCTCATCGGCGATCATCTCGGCGTCAGCAATGCGATCGCGCTGATGGGCATCGCCATTTTCCTGACACTGCCGCTATGCGCGATGCTGCGCCCGATCGTCAGCGCTGCACCCATAAAAATCTGAACTTCAACGGAGGAGTATCACCATGGCCACACAACGTATCAGCTACGTAGCGCTGGAAAAAATGACACCGGAAATGCGTGCGGAGATGGAACGCTGCGCGCACGAGGGCACACCGCGACCGGAAAGCACCGCCGTGCGCGCCCATGTGCCGGCCTGCTTCTGGTTCTTCGCCAATTCCTGGAACAATGTATTCCGCAACGGCATTCTTGATCACGCGATCAAGGAGGTGTGCCGACTCTACGTGTCGCGCGCAGTGGTTTGCGAATTCTGCGGCAACCAGCGTTCGATCAAAGGCCAGCAGGCCGGGCTGCAGGAGGCTCAAGTCGATGACCTGATGAATTTTGAAAAATCCGCCCACTACAGTGAACGCCAGAAAGCCGCGCTCGCCTATGCCGAAGCCATCGTCTGGCGCACCGACACCGACGACGGTTTCTGGGGGCGCATGCACCGCCACTTCAGCGAGCCCGAACTGGTGGAACTCGGCTGCGCCATCGGCCTTACTTACGGCCAGCAAAGCTGGCTGCGCCTGCTCAACATTGATCATCACCAGGTGATGGCCGGCACCACCGCATCGATGGCCCCGGGATTTGAAACCGCTGAAGATCTGGCAAAAACCAAAGCGGCACCGGACTACTGGGCGCGGCAGGCCACGGGTTCACGCAACAAGGCCTGAGACGCGGCAGCATTCACTGTCAGACATTAAAATACTTGCACAAGGGAATACATATGCTGGATTTAAAAGGCAAGGTTGCATTCGTAACCGGCGCCGGCGCCATCGGCGCGGGCTGGGGCAACGGCAAGGCCACCGCGGTGCTGCTGGCCCGTCAGGGCGCCAAGATCTTCGGCACCGACATTAATTCGGCTGCGGTCGAGGAAACCCGCGCCATCATCGCCCATGAAGGCGGCGTCTGCTTCACCACCACCTGCGACATGACGGACTCCGCTGCGGTCAAACAATCCGTCGATGCCTGCCTCGAGCGTTTCGGCCGCATCGACATCCTGATCAACAACGTCGGCGGCTCGGCGCCGGGCGACCCGGTGAGCATGAGCGAAGAAGTCTGGGACCGCCAGCTCGACCACAACCTGAAAACCGCATTTCTCGGCTGCAAACATGTGCTGCCGGTGATGGAAAAACAGGGCAGCGGTGCGATCGTCAACATCTCCTCGGTCGCCGGCTTTTCCCATCAAGTCGACGGCCGCGTGCATGTTGCCTACAGCACGGCCAAATCCGGCCTCGTCGGATTCACGCGCTCCACCGCCATGGCCTACGTCAAAAAGGGCATCCGCTGCAATCTGGTGATCGTCGGCACCATGCATACGCCGCTGGTGGAAGAGCGGCTGGTGAAACAGCTCGGCCCCGAAGCCGGCGCCAATCTCGTCGCCAAACGCCATGCCGCGGTGCCGATCGGACGCATGGGCGACGCCTGGGATACCGCGCATGCGGTGCTGTTCCTCGCTTCCGACGAGGCGCGTTACATCACGGCGACGCACCTCGTGGTTGACGGCGGACTGACTGCGGCAAGGCCAGGCTGAACTTTAGCGTCACGGCGCGCGGAACTTGCCGCCGTTCGCATTGCCCAATGGCGGCACACCTAGGAGACCGCCATGATTGAACAGGAGCAGAAAGCCATACTGACCGCGTGCCTGATGGCCGCGTTCGCGGATGGCAATAAACACGCGCGCGAGCGCGCCGAAATCAAAAGCATCGCAGAGTCATTGGCTGGCGAGGCCTCGATTAACCTCAGCGCGCTCGTCCAGGACGTACTGCTTAAACGCGTATCGCTGCCGGCGCTGACCGCTGCATTGAGCACCTCGCAATCGCGCCAGCTCGCCTACGAGATGGCGGTCTGCGTCTGTGACGCCGACGGCGCGCAGTCGCCGGCCGAGCGCGAGTTCCTCATCACGCTACGTGACGCACTGGGGGTCGACGCCGGTACAGCGGAGGCCTTTGCCGCGGAGGCCGAAAAGATGGCTGAAGTTCCGATCGCGCCGATGACGCCAGTCGCAGCTGCATCGACGATGGGCCGCGAAGAAATCGACAAAGCTATCCTCGA
Organism: uncultured beta proteobacterium; assembly: GCA_903933915.1. Classification (GTDB taxonomy): domain Bacteria; phylum Pseudomonadota; class Gammaproteobacteria; order Burkholderiales; family SG8-41. Next base: position 14,094 of record CAIZLW010000244.1, read on the forward strand.
TGCCGCCATCCTCAATGGGGCCGTCGAACTGCTGCCCGAATCGCTGGCGACGATGGCGATCATTCCACTGCAGATGAGGCTGGTTTACCGGATCGGCAAGTCGTATGGCTACGAACTCGACCGCGGCCACATCAAGGATTTTCTTGCCACCGCGGGCGTCGGCCTGACTTCGCAGTACCTCGAGCAGGCCGGACGCAAGCTGCTCGGCGGACTGCTGCGTGGTGTCGGCGGCGGACTGCTTGGCGGCCTCGGCAAACAAGCGGTAAGTTCGGGCATGAGCTTCGCAAGCACCTATGCGCTGGGCCAGGTCGCGCGCCACTACTACGCCGGTGGCCGCACCTTAAATGCACAGATGCTGCGCGATGCCTTCAGCGAAATACTCGGCGAAGCGAAAACCCTGCATTCGCGTTACCTGCCGCAGATGCAGGCGCAGGCCCGCACGCTGGATGCAGGGCGCCTGCTGAACCTCGTGCAGCGGAGTTAAGTCAAACCGCCTGAGCCGTTACAAGTATCTGATTTTATTAATTTTTTAAGATAACTTGCGGCTGCCGGCCGCACTCAACCCCGGCACCCCCGACGCGCGCACCAGCACTTGGCCCTCAAACATCCGGCGCTGGGTGCGGTAGAACGCGCCCTGATCGGCGTGCCAGTCGCTGTCTTTCTGCCTGACCGTCGCCGCCACGGTGAGGATGCCCGAAGGCATGCCGATGCGGATCGGCGCTTCGGCATCCGTCCCCTTGCGCAGCACTTCGCTGACCACAGAGCCTTCGATCCGTGAAGCCACGGCCATGCACAACGAGACCGTCAGCGGCAGTGCGCGGTGCGGCTGGCCGTTGGAAATGACCCGGCCGGTGAGATCGATCTCATCGGCCTTGATGGTTTCACCCGAAAGCAGCTTGGCATCCTGCGGCGCCGAAACAAAACCGATAAACGGCACGGATTTTCGTTTGGCCGCCTCTTCGACGTTCGGCGCGATACCCATCGCCACGGATGCAGCGATACGGATGGCCGACAGCTTCTGCATAGCAACCGTGTTCGCTTCCAGCGGTTCCGGCAGCTCGATACCGCTCAAACCGATATCTGCGGCTTTGACCCATACCGTGGCATTCGCCGCATCGACCATCGACACCCGGATTTTGCCGATACCCGGCACATCCAGCGTGTCGACGACATTGCCGGTTGGCAACAGTTTGCCGGTGGTAGCGCCGCCGGGATCACGGAACTCGAGTTTCACCGGTGAACCGGTGCCCGACACACCGGGAATCGCGAGATCGCCATCGACAGCGGCCAGACCGTCATCGACACTGAACAGCGCATGGATGATTTTTTTGGTATTGGTGTTGTGGATGCGCACCAGCGCCTCGCGCCCCGACACCTTGACCATGCCTTCATCAAGCGCAAACGGGCCCATCGCCGAAGACATGTTGCCGCAGTTCGCGCCGTAATCAACCTTGGCCTCCTTCACCTGCACCTGAGCAAAGGTATAGTCGATGTCGGCATCCGGCCGGGTGGAGGGTCCGACTACACAGACCTTGGACAGCGACGATACGCCACCGCCCATGCCGTCGAGTTGCCGGCCATTGGGGTCGGGACTGCCGATCGCCGCCAGGAAAATCTCATCCCACAGCGCGCGATCCTGCGGCAGGTCCTTCTGGTTGAAAACGACGGCGTTGCTGGTGCCGCCGCGCATGAATACGGCCGGTAATTTAAGTTGTTTCATGGTGTTCTCCTGATGCTGCTGTACCTGATTTACACGGAGTCAGGCCTCTCCAGAAATTGTCGCCCGAGATCGGTAACGCAGGTGCAGCCGATCAGTGCCATCACGCGGTCGGTTTCGCTGCGCAGCAGTTCCAGCGCACGCACCACCCCGGCTTCGCCGCCAACAGACGCGCCATAAAGCGTCGCCCGGCCAAAAAATACGAAGTCGGCGCCCAATGCCAGCGCCTTGACGATATCGGCACCGCGGCGCACACCGCTGTCAAACAGCACGGCTATTTTGCCACCAACCGCATCGACGATTTCCGGCAACGCATCGATCGCTGCACGCGCACCGTCGAGCTGCCGGCCGCCGTGGTTGGACACCACGACACCATCAGCGCCGTGCGCGAGGGCGAGGCGCGCGTCTTCAGCGACCAGTATGCCTTTCACCAGCAGCTTATGCGGCCAGATCTTGCGCAGCCAGACAATATCGCTCCAATCGAGCGCATCGCGACGCGCACGGAAAGCCGACAGATCCTTGGACACGATGCGCCCTCCCTCCTCACTGTCGACATTGCGGAATCGGGGAACACCATCGGTCAGCAGCGTGCGTAGAAACACCTGGGTCAGCCAGCGCGGATGCAGCAGGCCATCGACCACGTTGCGCGCGTTGATGCGGAATGGGATCGTGAAGCCGTTACGCAGGTTGTATTCCCGGTTTGCGCCCACCGGCACATCGGTGGTGACCACCAGCGCTTCGAAGCCAGCCGCCAGTGCGCGCTTGACCAGCCGTTCAGCCGCGTCCCTATCCTTGGACATATAGAGCTGGAACCATTTGCTGCCCGCCGCTTGCTGCGCAACACGCTCCATCGCGACAAACGATGCCGTCGACAACACGAACGGCACTCCGGCTGTTGCTGCAGCACGCGCTAACGCAACGTCGGCATCATGGCAATACAGACCCGCGGCGCCGGTCGGCGCAATACCGAAGGGCGCCGTGTAGGTTTTTCCGAACAGCGTGTGCCGCAGTGATCTCGCCGACACATCGACCAGCGTTCGCGGCCGGAACAGGATGCGTTCCAGGGCGACGCGATTGGCCGTCATCGTGATGTCGTCTTCTGCGCCGCGCTCCAGATAATCCCATGCCACTTTCGGCAACCGACGCTGCGCCAGCCGGCGCAGGTCATGAATATTGTGAGCGGCACTGAGGCTCATACTGAAGTTCACTATACGGATTAATGGGATTCATCCGCCGCACTGACGCCACGCGGAGATGAAATTTTTGTCACAGACTGCGGTATTCTACTGTCATTCACAGACTGCAGCCCGGCACAGCCGCGGGCCGGCGTCGGTTAACCCATCCGTATAGGACTCCATCATATGACACGACGAGCCGCAACCGCTTCCGCCAAACACCGTCCCGCCAATTTCCGCAGCGCCGCACGCACCGCTCGTGGCATCAGCCCCGAGGAATGGCAGGCGCGCGTTGAACTGGCGGCCGCTTACCGCCTGACCGCGATGATGGGCTGGACCGACATGCTGGGCACCCACATTTCCTGCCGCGTCCCCGGCACCCACGATCAGTTCCTGATCAATCCCTACGGCCTGCTGTTCGAGGAAATGACCGCCTCCGATCTGATCAAGTGCGGTATCGAAGGCGGCAAGCTGTCGGAATCCCCTTATGAAGTGAACTCGGCCGGATTCACCATCCACAGCGCCATACACATGAACTGCCCGGGCGCTGACGCGGTCATGCATTGCCATACGCAATACGGTGTAGCAGTCGCCTCACAGAAGGATGGTTTGCTGCCGCTGACGCAGATGGCGCTGACCGCACTCTCCCAGGTGCGTTATCACGATTTCGAAGGTGTCGCCGAAGACCACAATGAACGCGAGCGCCTGGTCAAAGATCTGGGCGATGGCGGCATGCTGATCCTGCGCAATCACGGCACACTCAGTGTGGGCACCAGCATCGGCGAAATGTTCGCCCGCATGTACCGGCTGGAACGGGCCTGCAAAATGCAGATTACTGCAATGACCGGCGGTGCCGCGTTGAACCTGCTTCCCGACGAGGTGGTGAAACATACCGTGGATCAGGGACAGTTCATCTACGGACCCGGCGGACGCGGTGCCGGCGGCAAGCTGATGTGGGCCGCACTGATGCGCAAACTGGATCGCGAATCGCCAGGCTACGCCTCCTGACCTCTTTTCATCACTTTGGGGTGCAGCCGCCTGAACCGGCGGCCGCACCCCTGCTTTTTTTGCGAACGCCGTATTGAATCCAATCACCTTAATCACGCTGCTCACCCTGGCGATGCAGGGCGGCCATATGGGCAGTCGCGTGGTCGCCTCGCTGCTCGCCTTGAGCCTCGGCGCCGGTCCCATGGTGATCGGCGTACTGATTGCGGCCTATTCGATATTCCCTCTGATCTTCGCCCTCGTTGTCGGGCGTATCTCCGACCGCTACGGTTCACGCTGGCCCATGCTGGGCGGCGCCATTGCCTTTGGTTGCGGCCTGATCATTCCTGCCGTATCACCGACATTGTCGGCACTGTTCATTTCTGCCCCATTAATCGGCATTGGTTTCGTGTTTTTCAACGTCGCCGCACAAAATCTGGTCGGCACCCTCGGCAGCGCGGCTGAGCGCACGCGGAACTTTTCGACCATGGGCCTGGGTTATTCAGGCGGCCACATGATCGGCCCCGTTCTCGCCGGCATCATGATCGATCGCTTCGGCTTCGGTTCAGCTTACATCGCCTTTACCGTGCTGACCCTGGCTCCGATACTGGCGCTCGCCGCATCCCGACATCTGGGCGCCCAGGGCACGCGCAGCGAACCACCGGCAAGCAGCGCCTTTGACCTGCTGCGCCTGCCACCGTTGCGCCGGATGATCATTGTCAGCGGGCTGGTCACCACCGGCTGGGATCTCTACACCTTCTATGTACCGATTTACGGCCACTCGATCGGCCTGTCGGCCTCGACCATCGGCACCATTCTCGGGGCTTTTGCGGCAGCCAGCTTTATTGTCCGTGTAGCGCTGCCGGTGCTGACACGCCGGTTCAGCGTGGAAACCGTACTGGCAGCAGCCATGTGCATCGGCGCTTTGCTGTTCTTGCCATTCACTTTTATCGAATACGTACCAGGCTTGCTGGCCCTGTCCTTCGGTATCGGACTGACTCTCGGCGTCAGCCAGCCGCTGACTCTGAACCTGACCTACAACCGTTCGCCGGCCGGTCGCTCAGGCGAAGTCACCGGTCTGCGCCTGACCATCAACAACATCACCCACATCGCCGTGCCGCTCGCCGCCGGTTCAGTCGGCGCCCTGCTCGGCATCGCCCCGGTATTCTGGGCCAGCGCAGGCATCCTGCTGGCCAGCGGTTACCTCTCGCACATTGACCGGCACGACCAATAAAAAACGCCGTGTGCGGTTGCCCGCGCACGGCGTTTTACAGCGGCTGTCGCCGCCAAATGACTTAAAGCTTATTTGAGCGAGACGCCCGCTGCCTTGACGACCTTGCCGTATTTCTCAAGCTCGGTCTTCATCAGCATATTCATTTCCGTCGGCGTATTGGTCACTGCGCTGGCGCCGTTCTTTTCGAACTGCGCCTTCATCTCCGCGTTGTTGGCGATGTCGGTCAGTTCTTTCTGCAGACGGGTCAGAATCGGCTTCGGCGTGCCCTTCGGTGCAAAAAAGCCCAGCCACAGCGAAACCTCGAATCCTGGATAGCCCGACTCGGCGACGGTCGGCACATTGGGCAGTGCCGGCGAACGCTGCGACGTACCCACGGCAATCGGGCGCAAACGGCCCGCCTGCGCATGCGGCAGGACTGCCGGCATGCTGCCGAACAGCGCCTGCACCTGTCCGCCGAGCGTCGCCGCACCTGCAGGACCGTTGCCGTTGTAGGGCACGTGCACGATATCAATGCCGGCAACCCCCTTGAGCATTTCCATGGCCAGTTGTGTCGTCGATCCGGTCCCGGCCGAGGCGTAATTCATTTTGCCCGGTTGTGACTTTGCCAGTGCGACGAATTCCTTCAGATTGTTGGCCTTGACGCCCGGGTGCAGCACCAGCAGGTAAGGTGTCGAAGCCACCAGGGTGATGGGATCAAAATCCTTGACCGGGTCATAGTTGACCTTGGCATAGGCGGCAGGCGCAATCACGTGAGTGCTCGTCGTGCCCATGGTCAGGGTATGACCGTCAGGCGACGCCCGGGCGGCAATCTCGGTACCGATGGTGCCGCCGGCACCGCCACGATTGTCGACGATGACTTGCTGACCCAGCTTCTCGCCCAGCCGCTGCGCAACCAGACGCGCGATGATGTCCGTCGAACCACCTGCCGGGAAGGCCACGATCAGGCGGATCGGCTTGGTCGGATAGGCCTGCGCCGCAGCCGTCATCGGCACAGCAAGCACTGCAGCCGCGATAACGCCCGCGAACATTGACTTCATTTTATGTTTATTTTGCATTTTCCCTCTCCTCAAAAAAAAACACGCGGCAAGATGCCGCGTGTTTTAACTTTTTCACAACAACAAACCTGAACTGGTGCTGATCGATTACAGCGCTTCCGAATCAGCCACAGCTTCCTCACGCTTCTTGCGGAAGGAAGGAACAATCATGAACGCCAGCAGCAGCGCGGTGGCCACCAGGAAGGCGGCGCTGATCGGCCGCGTGATGAACACCGTCGGGTCACCGCGTGAAATCAGCAATGCGCGACGCAGGTTCTCTTCCATCAGCGGGCCGAGCACAAACGCCAGAATCAACGGTGCCGGTTCGCACTTCAGTTTGATGAAGATATAACCCAGGATGCCGAACAGGATCGTCATGTAGATATCAAGGTCAAGGTTGTTGACGCTGTAAACGCCGATCGCCATGAACACCATGATCGCCGGGAACAGGAAACGGTACGGCACCTTGAGCAATTTGATCCACAGGCCAACCAGCGGCAGGTTCAGGATCACCAGCATCGCGTTACCAATCCACATACTGGCGATCAGGCCCCAGAACAGGTCGGGACGCTGGGTCATTACCTGCGGGCCCGGCGCAATACCCTGAATCGTCAGCGCACCGAGAAGCAGCGCCATCGTCGCGCCGTGGGGAATACCCAGAGTCAGCGTGGTGATGAACGCGCACTGCACTGCGGCGTTGTTCGCCGATTCCGGTGCAGCCACACCTTCAATCGCACCTTTGCCGAAACGCGACGGGTCCTTGGCCAGCTTCTTCTCGACCGCGTAGGCCGAGAATGCGCTGATCGTCGGTCCGCCACCCGGCAGTGTGCCGAAGAATGCACCGATCGCCGTGCCGCGGACAATCGCGCCGAACGCGGCTTTCATGTCAGTAGCGGTCGGCATCAGGCCGGTGATTTTCTGGTTCAGAATGTCACGGCTCGCGGTATCCGCCTTGTCCTGCAGGTTGCACAGGATTTCGGCAAAACCGAACAGGCCCATCGCGACCACCACGAAGCTCAGACCGTCTGCCAGACCCGATGCACCGAAGGTAAAGCGCGACATGCCGGAGTTAACGTCCGTGCCGACGATACCGACGAGCAGACCGAGTACGATCATGCAAATCGTTTTCAGCATCGATCCATGCGCCAGCACTGCAGCAGCAATCAGCGCCATGACCATCAGCGAGAAATATTCGGGAGCACCGAACTTCAGCGCGATTTCAGCCAGGGGCGGTCCAAGCAGAGCAACCAGGATCGTGCCGACTGTGCCGGCAAAGAACGAACCGATCGCCGCAATGGCCAGAGCGGGGCCTGCACGACCGTTACGCGCCATGGCGTATCCGTCCATACAGGTCACAACCGAGGCCGATTCGCCAGGCAGGTTCACCAGAATGGCCGTTGTCGAACCACCATACTGTGTGCCGTAATAAATACCGGACAGCATGATGATCGCGCCGACCGCATCCAGGTTGAACGTCAGCGGCAACAGCATCGCCACTGCAGCAACCGGACCGATGCCGGGAAGAACGCCGATCAGCGTGCCAACAAGTACGCCGATGAAGCAGTAAAACAGATTGATTGGCGAAACGGCTGTCGAGAAGCCCAGCGCCAAATTCGAGATGATGTCAGCGTCCATGTTATCTCCACCAGAACAGCGGGAACGGCAGGTCGATGCCGTAAATGAAAATGCCGACAGCTCCAGCGATCAGCACCACAGTCATCAGCAGCACTTCGACGACGTTGAACTTCTGACCGGCTGCCGCGGTGATCACCGACAGGCCGAACAGCGCCGGAATGAAGCCGATGTGATCAACACCCCAGCCAAAGAGCACAAAGCCCAGGCTGAGCATGATCATCGGTTTCCAGGCAAACGGTGTAATCTTTTCACCGTTCCCCGATTTCAGTGACATCATCGCCACGATCGCGCCGAGAACCAGCATGATCGCGCCGAGATAGGTCGGGAAATATCCCGGGCCCATACGGCTAGCTGTACCCATCGGATACTCGGTAGACAGCCAAATGGCAAGTGTCCCGAAACTGGCAAACATCATGCCGGCCCAGAAGTCTTCCTGATTCTTGATTTTCAAAATGAACACCCTCCTGATTTCAAAAACGGATACCGGAACGAACCACTATCCCGGTGCGATGAACCGCACATCGCGCTTGACGTGCAATCTAAGCGGCAACTGCTAATTAGTTCCTTTTTCCGGTACTAATTTATTGTGCTTATGCGCCGGAACCGAACTCTACACGAAGGCTCAAAGGCGACAAAGCTTTTTCAGCTCTGATATTGTGCGCTGCACAATAGTATTTCACCTGCTTAATCCGCTGATTGCACGCCTCGGAACATCGTTGCGCAACCCGCAAAAACGCAGGCAGTCTAGACTGCTGTCGCTTACGGCTGGCTTACGCGCGCTGAAACAGAAATTCCGCAACCATCGCGAGTGAAAATGAGCGCTGAAAAACCAGCCCTGACCGCCGTCTTCACCCTCTCAAAAAACGCCGTTCAAGCAAAACACCGATGCGCACTTGTGCTGTACAGGCACGATGCCGGAACCTCATCCGATCAGCCCCCGCAACCCACTAGTCCATCATCTCCACCCGCTTGGTATTGATCAGCATGGACAATTTGTCCGCTTCGGTTTTGATGAATGCGCCAAACTCCTCGGGAGTCCCGCCGACTTTCACCAAGCCGAGCTGATCCAGCCGCGCCTGGACATCGGGCATCGTCATGATCTGGTTCATTTGGCTATTGAGCTTGTTGATGATCGGCCGCGGTGTCTTTGCCTGCACCTGGACACCGAACCAGACTGTGGCTTCAGCATTCTTGATGCCCTCTTCCAGCAACGTAGGCACATTGGGCAGTATGGCCTGGCGCTTGGGTGCAGCTACCGCAAGCACCTTGACCCGCCCCGCCTTGATCTGCGCTTCGGCACTGACCACCGTGGTGTGCATGACATCAACACGCCCGCTCATCACATCAGTGATCGCCGGCACAGTTCCTTTGTAGGGCACATGCACGATATCCAGACCGGTGGCCGCGCCGAACAACGCAAGGCCGATGTGCAGGCTGCTGCCGTTGCCGGAAGAAGCCCAAGTCAGCTTGCCCGGATTGGCCTTGGCATAACTCACCAGTTCACGGCTGTTATTGGCGGCGAACTTGGGACTGGCGAGAATCAGCAACGGCGTGTAGCCCATAAAAAACACCGGGGCAAAGTCGTTGATCTGATACGGCGACTTGCGTCGCATGATCACGTTGTTGACGCTGGGACCGGGGTTCGCATGCAGCAGCGTATGGCCGTCAGGCGCGGCTTCCGCCGCCAGTTGCGCGCCGATCGAACCGCCGGCGCCGGGCCGGTTGTCGATGATGAACTGCTGCCCCGTGGCCTCCGACATTTTCTGCGCAAACAGGCGCGCCGTGATGTCGTTGGACGCGCCAGGCGTAAACGGCACGACCCAGCGCACGGGTTTCGACGGATAAGCCGCGGCCGGACCCTGCGCCAGTGCCGGCAACGCCATCAGACCGGCAATACCGCAGGCCACGGCAAACCACTGTTTTCCGGTGCTCATCGCATCTCCTCCCACTTTAATGTTGTCGTTGTTGTCGTAGTACCTCGCAAGGATGCTACTCCAACAGCAGGCGCTCAGGCTCGCCTGTGGTCCAGAACCTCTGGATTGACCATATTCTGCGGCTGGCCAGCGGCATAAGCCGCAATCTGCTCGAAAATATTGTCAAATATCCGCTCGTAACCGGCGCGTTCGACATAACCGATATGCGGCGTACACACCGCGTTGTCGAGTTTGAGCAGCGGATGACTGGCGTTAAGCACCGGCTCATCCTCGAACACATCGATTGCAGCCATGCCCGGGCATCCTTGCTTCAGCGCGTGCTCCAGCGCGCCGGCCTCGATCAATCCGGCACGGCTGGTATTGACGATCAGCGCGGTTTTTTTCATGCGCGCAAGATCGGCCGCAGTCACGATGCCGCGGGTAGCGTCAATTAATCGCAGATGCAGCGAAATCACATCGCTGTCGGCAAAAAACGCTTCCCGGCTCTGCGCCACGGCATAACCGTCGGCTCGCGCCCTCTCGTGCGAACCCTCGCGCCCCCACACCAGCACCTTCATGCCAAAAGCCTTACCGTAGCCGGCAACCACGGCGCCGATGCGACCGTAACCGTAGATGCCCAGCGTCTTGCCGCGCAGGCCCAGGCCCACTGTCGACTGCCAGCGTCCGGCTTTCATGGCGGCGACTTCCTGCGGAATATGGCGCATGGTGGCAATGATCAGCCCCCAGGTCAGTTCCGCTGTTGCATAGGACGGCTGCCCCGGATGCAGGCTGGTGCACAACAGCACGCCGTGCCGGGTGCAGGCGTCGAGATCGATGTGCGGATAAACACTGTGATGACTGATCAGCTTCAGCTTCGGCAGTCGCGCGATCAGCGGTGCGCGGATCGGCGTGCGTTCGCGGATCAGCACCAGAGCGTCGGTATCCTTGAGCCGCTCGGCCAGCACATCGACATCTTTGGTATGGTCATTCCAGATCTGCACCTCGTGGTCCCTGAGCTTGGCGAAACAATCCAGGGAGCGAACGACATTCTGGTAATCGTCGAGTATTGAAATTTTCATGGCCAGCCTCGAAATAATCAATAAATTATTGTTTTTATTGATTATTAATTAAGCCAGCCGGCGGCACGCTGCTGCTGCAGCACTTCATCGACGATTTCCGGCGCGCGGCCGACATAGGTGGTCGGGTCTAACACCGCCTTCACTTCGGCGAGGGTCATCGCTTGTTTGACCTGCGGGTTCTGCAACAAGGCGTCCTCGAACGAAAGGCCGTTTTCGATGCCATGCATCGAAGCCTCATAAACCAGTTCATGCGCGGTCTGCTTGCCGACTTTCTCGGACAGCGCAAACATCACCCGTTCCGACAACAGGAAACCGCCCAGGCTGTCGAGGTTGCGGCGCATGCTGGCGACATCGACATGCAGATCCGACAACACGCCTTTCATGATCGCCAGCATGCCGCCGGTGATCAGGCAGGATTCCGGCAACGCCTTCCACTCGCCGCGCCAGGATGAACCGTCGCGCTCGTGTTCGACCAGCATGCACTCGAGCATGTAGGCGACGTTGTAGCGCACCGCGCGGCTCGCACCAACCACGGCTTCACAGCTCGACGGATTACGTTTGTGCGGCATCGTCGACGAACCGACCTTGCCGGCACTGAATGGCTCATACAGCTCGCCGATCTCGGTGTGTTCCAGCGTGATGATCTCGTTGGCGATCTTGGCCAGCGTCGCGCCGATCAAACCGAGCACGTTTACATACTCGGCGAAACGGTCTCGCGCGGGCTGCCAGTTGATGTCGGCCACACCCAGACCCAGCCGTTTCATCACGCCCTGCTCCAGCGCCTTGGCTTTCGGCCCAAAGGAAGCCTGCGTGCCGACCGCACCCACCATCCCGCCGACAAACATCCGCGGCTCCAGTTGGCGCATGCGCTCATAGTGCCGCCCCATTTCCGACAACCAGATCGCGGCCTTGTGACCGAAAGTAATCGGCAGCGCCTGCACGCCATGCGAGCGGCCCACCATCGGCGTATCGCGATGGGTCTCGCACAGCGTGACCAGCGCATTACCGATGGCCTTGATGTCGCGCAGGTAAAGCGCGTGCGCCTCTTTGATCTGCAGCATCACCGCAGTGTCAAGCACGTCCTGCGTCGTCGGGCCAAAGTGAATGTATTCGCCATGGTCGCCCTGACACAGCTTCTGCACCGCCTTCACCGCCGGCACCAGCGGATGCTTGATGCGGCGGATTTCAGTCGCCACCGCATTGACGTCGATTTTCGAAATCTTGCAATTGGCGGCGATGTCCGCGGCAGCCTCTTTCGGAATAATCCCCAGCTCGCCCTGTTCCAGCGCGAATGCCGCCTCGAAGTCGTACCACTTCTGCAGACGATTGTGGTCGTTGAAAATATTGCGAAACTCCTCGGTGCTCCACAGGTGCTGGATCAGGATGTCGTCAAATACGCCGGAGGCCATGGTTATTCCTTGAATAGGTGGATGAATGAGTCAGAAACCGGTTGGAATCGGGTCAGGTGCGCTCGAGAATGTGCAGACCGCGCACCCGGTCGAGCAGATACATCAAGCCCCGGTCATCAACCGTAACGTCATTACTCTGCACGCGGTCCGACCCTTGCGGAACGTCCGGCACAAAGTAGGCTACTTCCTTCATCGAATGCGGGTTGGCGATGTCGACAATGCGCAGGCCATGGGCAAACCACGCCACCGGGATTTCGGTACCGGTGACTTTTTCGCAGGGTTGATGGCACCCGGTTGCGTAAGGCTGCTGTTCGACCGGAATATCTTCCAACTGGAAGCTGGACACCACCGCGGGATGTTTCTCGTCGGTGACATCAACCATCCACAGGAACGCCGAGTTGTGCGGCGGACAATCCGGCAGACGCACCACGTCCTCGTCGGACACCACCAGAAAATCACGGTTCTTGATCTTGAACGGGATGCGCAGCGCGGTATGTGTCGGCCACGGAAACGGCGGGCTCCAGTCCAGGCCCGACACGAACTTGGGCTTGCTCATATCGTCAATGTCGAGGATGACAAAACCGCCATGCCAGTAGCTGGTGTAGAGCCGGTTACCGTAACGCAAGGGGTGATGGCATTTGTGCGCGGCGCCGCGCCAGGTCGGCGTCTCACCGCCGGCGATATGCTGCCCCGGCATCCACCAGCGCCCCACTTCTTGCGGCTTCGCCGGATCTTTCAGATCAAGAATCATCACGATGTTGCCGAGGTAGCCGTCCATCGTCGGCGAGATATAGGCGTAGCGGCCATCGAAATCAAAACGGTGTACGCCGCGCGCATAGTCCACGCCGGACTTGTCGTCGGTCTGCCACAGCGTGATCAGCTTGGGCTTCGCTGGATTGGACACGTCGTAAATGCCCAGGCCGCCGTGAAAATCATCCGGAGGCGTCTCGCCTTTTGCATTCTTCGCTGACAGCACTTCGCGATTGGTCAGCATGATGTCGCCATGCACCCGCACCTTGTGCGAATGCGTACCCTTGGGCATGTTGATTTCCGACAGAAACTTTGGATGCTTGGGATCCTTGACGTCGAAGATCAGCGTGCCGTGCGGGTTGCGCATGTTGCCGACGTAGGCGATGTTGCGCTCAACCACCACCTGGCCGCCGCCGGCGCAGTCGGTGAATGACAGCGGCTGCATGCCGGCGCTGCAATTGTGCTGATGTCCGTCGCCACCACCGGCGCGCACATCAACATAGGCGACTTCGCGAATACCCTTGGATTTGCTCATGATTGAAGTTTTCCCTGTTTTTTACTTTTACTGAATTTGTATCTTGGCGGCCTTGATGACCTTGCCCCACTTTTCATATTCGCTGCGGATGAAGCCACCGAATTCTTCGGGCTTGTCTCCCACCGGCACTGTGGCCAGACTCAGCAGCCGGTCTTTGACTTCCGGATTGGCCAGCGACTTGACCAGTTCCCGGTTGAGCCGGTCGACGATGGGTTTGCCGGTCTTGGCCGGCGCCAGCCAGCCGAACCAGCCGATGACTTCGAACCCCGGATAGCCGGATTCGGCCACGGTCGGCAGTTCCGGGGCCACCGGCGAGCGTTTCGCGCTGGTGATCGCCAGTGCCCGCACTTTGCCGGCCTTGACCTGTGGCGTCGCCGCCAGCGCGATGCTGAACAGCGCCTGCACCTGTCCGGCGACGGTTTCCTGCAGCGCAGGACCACCGCCTTTGTACGGCACATGCACGAAGGATGTGCCGGTAGACAGCCTGAACTGCTCCAGCGCTAGGTGCCCGGAGGTGCCGTTGCCGGCCGAGGCGAAGGAAAAACCGCCCTGCTTGGCCTTGATCACAGCCACCAGTTCCTGCACCGACTTCGCAGCCACTGAAGGATGTACCACCAGGATGTTGGGCACGGTGATGCCGAGGGTGATCGGCGCAAAATCCTTGATCGGGTGGTACGGCACGTTCTGGTAAAGGCTGGGGTTGATCGCCACACCGGCCGCGACCAGCACGAAGGTATAACCATCGGGGTTCGCGCGTGCGGTGGTTTCATAGGCGATGCCGCCATTCGCACCGGGCCGGTTGTCGATGACCACCGTCTGCCCCAGCGCCGTGTTCAGATGCGGGCTCACCAGGCGCGCCAGCGTGTCCGCCGGCCCACCGGGCGGAACGGCAACCAGCATACGCACGGGGCGATTGGGATAATCCTGGGCTTGCACGGCACTCATACAGGCCATCCATCCAAGCAGTGCCGCTGCGATCCATGGAATCTGCTTCACTGAACCCTCCTCCGGGTAATTTTTATCAGGATTGTTTTCGCGCCCTCAGACTGCCAGCGCGCGATTCTGCGGCATCGCCATGAACGACGTCATCGCATGCCAGAACTTGTGGCGATTGATGCTCAGCGTTGCCGCGTGCGCCAGGTCCGACACAAACACGAACTGCTTGTCCTTGCTCGGCAGCTTGGCGAAAAAATCCAGCAGGTCGGGCTCGGCGGCAATGCCGTCAAATTCGCCGCGGATGATGCACACCGGACAGGTGATTTTCAGCGGATCGATCACCGGCAGATTGGCGCACATGTCGAGATAGGTACCATTCGGCACGGTATCACCCAGCGCCAGTTCGGCTTCGGCCAAAGCATCCGCCGCAATCATTTCCGAAGTGCCCGGCTTGTCACGGGTGAACATGCTGTGAACGAAGGCGCGATCGACCTTGCGTCGAGGATGTGCACGGTATTCCTCGACTTTCTCGCGGCGCTTGGCCAGCGTCGGCGAGCCCGCACCGGTATACACCAGCGCCGACACCATCAGGCGTTTGACGCGCCCGGGATTCTGCTGCGCATACAGCGCGGCGCGCAAAGCGCCAGAAGAACCGCCATACATGTATACGCTGTTTTGGCCGGTTTCGCGTTTCACGATCTCCATCGCAGCCGCCAGATCCAGCGCCCCCGATGCGATGCCGGAATGACTGTCGGTGCGGTCGGAACGACCGTAACCCTCATGGTCCACCGTCCACACGTCGTAACCGAGGCCGGCAAAGTGGTTCATCAGCGAATAGTCATTGCGGCCCGGCACATCGAGATCAAAACTCGATCGTCCCGAAGCCGAAGAGCCGTGGACCAGGAACAGCACCGGCGCATCCTTCGGCAAACCGGCCGCATGTTTGCGGTAGACATACAGCTTTACGCTATCTTTTTGCGCCCAGTATTCCGCGCGGTCGATCTGTGCCATGTTCTGCTCCGTGATATTCAGCGAGCGGCGATTATCGCACCGCCGGCACGACTGGCGCAGTGCAGTCCGAATGCTGGTCGCCATGTAAAATCAGCGCATCAGCGTCTCCGGAGCAGAAGATGAACACCAACACCTCGAAAATCATCAGTCTTGGCGAACTCGCCGCCCGCATCCCTGACGGCGCCGCGCTGGGGCTGGGCGGCGTGTTTCTGCATCGCGGTCCTTTTGCTTTGGTGCGGGAACTGGCGCGTCAGGGACGCCGCAACCTCGAAATCATCAAACCTTCGCCCGGCTACGACCTTGATCTGCTGTGCCGTGCCGGTGCAGTCGCAAAAGTTCGCGCGGGCATCGTTGCAATGGAAGGCAACTTCGGTCTTGCGCGCTGGTACCGCAAAGCCATCGAGCGCAAGGAAGCGCATCTCGAAGAACACGCCTGAATGACCCTGGTCGCGGGGCTGCGTGCAGCCTCCTACGGAATCCCGTTCCAGCCGGTCGCCGGCGTACATGGCAGTGAACTGGCACGCATCAACCAGTGGCAGACCCTGCGTGACCCTTATGGCTCGGGAACCGATGTCTACGTAATCCCGGCAATCCGGCCCGATATAGCAGTCATTCATGCCGCAGAAATCGATGACCAGGGCAACGCGCGCATTTACGGCTCGCCGTTCTGGGACCATCCGTTGACCCGTGCGGCGAAACGCGTACTGGTCACCGCAGAAAAACTGGTGACTACAGACCGTCTGCGCGAACAGCCGGAACTGACGCTGGTGCCGGGATTCATGGTCGAAGCCGCGGCCGTAGTGCCGCGCGGCGGCTGGCCCGGTTCGATGCATCCCGATTATGAGATCGACTACCCGGCCGTCGAGCGTTATATGGAAGATGCTGCGGGCGTACTCGAACGGCATCTGGCCGAAGCCCCCGAGTGTTCGGGCGACGCAGCCGCCAGACACTGAACAGATTACACACATGCCGGTCATCCACAGTTTTGCGCCTGTTGCCGATGCAGCAGCACGCGTACTGATTCTCGGCAGCATGCCCGGCGTTGAATCGCTTCAAGCCGGGCAGTACTACGCGCATCCACGCAACGCCTTCTGGCGCATCATGGGCGAGCTCGTTGGCGCATCCACGGACCTGCCTTATGCAACACGTACCCGCACGCTGCGGCAGTCAGGCATCGCGCTATGGGATGTGCTCGCGGCCTGCGCAAGAGCAGGCAGTCTCGATGCCGCCATCGACCAACGCTCGATCATCGCCAATGATCTGCTGTCTTTCCTCGCACAGCATCGCGGCATCACTCACGTGTTTTTCAACGGCGCTACCGCAGAGCGTTGTTTTCGCTTGCACGTGCAGCCGGCGCTGCAAGCCGATGCGCTGCAATTGCAGCGTCTGCCGTCGACCAGTCCGGCGCATGCCGCCATGCGATATGCGGACAAAGTGCAGGCGTGGCGCCCCATCCTGCAAGCGCTCTCAAAATAATACAATAAAAACAAGTAGATATGATCGATCTCGCCCTGCTCTTCGCGATCCTCAGCGCGCTCTGCTTCGGCACCGGCATGATCACCTCACGCATCGGCCTGCATCACCTCGACGCGCGATCAGGCGCGGCCATCAGCATTCCGACGGCGACACTGCTGTTTGTGATGACCACACCGTTCACCGTCGACTTGTCTGCCTTTAATCTCGCGGCCACATTCATCTTCGCCGCGGTCGGCCTGTTCTACCCGGCCATGGTCACGCTGCTGACCTTCCGTTCCAACGAAGAACTGGGCCCGACCATCACCAGCGCGATTTCCGGAACCGCACCACTGTTCGCGATGCTTGCAGCCGCACTGCTGCTGGGTGAACGCGTGCCGCCGCAGGCCGCCATCGCAGCCATTGCCATCGCCGCCGGCGTGGCGCTGCTGTCGTGGCGACCCGGGGCTGCGAGCGGCGCCATCTCCGGCAGCAAGCTCGTGTGGCCGGTAGCCGGCGCCATTGTTCGCGGCTTTGCCCAGGCCGGCGCCAAAGCCGGACTGCTGCTGTGGGGCAACCCGTTCGCCGCCAGCGTCATCGGTTACCTGGTGTCTTCAACAGCCGTGGTCGGCGCGGAACAACTGCGGCATGGCGGACGCAGAACGCTGAACCGCCGTGGAATGCAGTGGTTCGCCATCACCGGGTTCATCAACGGCGGCGCAATGGTGTTGATGTATGCCGCGCTGGCGCGGGCGCCGGTCTCGGCGGTAGCGCCGATCATTGCCGCCTATCCATTGATCACAGTGCTCGGCAGCGCGCTGTTCCTGCGCAGCGAACCGCTCAATCGTCGCATCGTTGCCGGCGCCATCATCACGGTCGCGGCCGTCGCCTGGCTCGCCACTTACCGCACGAACTGAACCTTCACGCTCGTTATACTCGCCCCATGAACTGGACCCCGTTCTCCTTCGTCGTCATCAATCTCGCGCGCCAGATCCGCGCCGGCGAAATCACTTTCAGCGGCGTCAACTCGACGCTGCCGATGATCGCCTGCCTGCTCGCCAAGCGCGCCTACGATTTCGATTTCACCTGGATCAATGTCGCCGGCGGCGTTGAGCCGCAGCCGCTGACCGTGCCGCTGTCAAGCAGCGACCCGGCCATCGTTCATGGCTCGGCGGCGATTTTCGCCAACCAGGATTTCTACGACCTGTGCGCGCGCGGTGGACTCGATCTGGTGTATCTGGGCTGTGCACAAATCGACGCCGAGGGCCGCACCAACGTGTCGGCGATCGGCTCCTGGGAAAACCCGCGGGTGCGTCTGCCCGGCGGCGGCGGCGCCGCAGTGATGCTGCCGACGGCAAAACGCGTGGTGACCTGGCGTACCGACCACACTACGCGCGCGCTGGTCGACAAACTCGACTTTGTCACCGCCGCAGGTCACATGACGGTACTGGTGACGCCGCTGGCGGTATTTAGCCGTGAACCGCGCAACGGCTCGCGCTTCCGGCTTGAACATTACAACCCGGCCACCGGCATAGAACAGATCGCCGCGCACACGGGATTCACTTTTGACAGCAATGGTGCGCAACCGCCAGCTCCACCCACCCGCCGCGAAATCGACGCATTGCATGATCTGGACCGCGACGGCAGCTTTGCCGCCACGGTCTCGGGCTGAACACCGCGTGATACGATAGCAACTGCCTCGCGCAACAGAATTCTTCTGTGCCGGCGCGGGATCCGTGCCACTGTTTTACCTACCACTGCCCATCCTGATGCTGCCGCTACAAGGTGTAAAAGTCGTCGAGTTCTGCCAGGTGCTGGCCGGACCTTTTGCGGGCTGCCTTCTTGCCGACATGGGCGCCGATGTCATCAAGGTTGAGTCGCCCGACGGTGATCTGATGCGGCAATGGCCGCCGATCCTCGATGGCTACAGCCAGTATTTCGCCTCGGTCAACCGCAACAAACGCTCGATCGTACTCGACCTGAAGCAGGAAACCGACAAAGCCGCAGCACGGCAACTGACCCTGTCTGCCGACATCCTGCTCGAAAATTTCCGGCCGGGGGTGATGGCCAAATTCGGACTCGATTACGCATCATTGTCCAAAGATCACCCCGCACTGGTGTATTGCTCAGTGTCGGCCTTCGGCCAGACCGGACCGCGCGCCAGCGAAGGCGGCTTTGACATGACCGTGCAGGCAATGAGCGGCGTGATGAGCGTCACCGGCGACAAGGACGGACGCCCGGCCAAATGCGGTATCCCGATCGCCGATTTTTCCGCAGGACTTTATGCAGCATTCAGCGTCACCGCCGCGCTGCACAAGGCACGTTCCACCGGACAGGGCGATCACCTGGATGTCTCCATGCTCGGCAGCATGCTCGGCATCGCCAACCTGCAGACCAGCGAGTTATTCGGCACCGGTCGCGACCCGGTGCGCCTCGGCTCCGCGCATCCGATGAATGCCCCTTATGCCGCGTTCTGCTGCCGCGACGGCTACTTCGCCCTCGCCGCAGGCACCAACAAGCTGTGGGAATCGGCCTGCGAAGCGATCAGCCGCAGCGACCTGCCCGCGGACCCGCGCTTCGCCACACCGACGCTGCGTGCGCAGCATCAGGATGCACTGCGCGATCTGCTCGAAACCGAGTTCGTCAAATACGATGCGGCCGACCTGCTGCAACGGATGAATGCCCGCGGTGTGCCCTGCGCACCGCTTTATTCGTATTCCCAGGTGCTCGCCGACCCGCAGGTCAAACACATGCAGTGGGTAGAAGACATTACGCTGCCCAATGGCACCGCCACCAAAACCGTGGTCTCGCCGCAACGCGTGTCCGGCCAGCGCCTCGGCGTGCGCAGGCCGCCGCCGGCGCTGGGCGCACACAGCGCAGAAATCCTTTCCGAACTGAAAGACCGATCATGAAAAATGCGCAGCGCTTCCGTCACTTCGTCGCCGAATTCACCCGCCTCATCGAAAAAAGCGGCAATGACGAAAAAACCATGCATGAGTCCGGCGGCAAACTGCTGGGCGAGTTGATCAGGCACGATGACTGGCTGCCCGAAGAAGCCGCACAGCCGCATCCGCAGTTTTATCAGCAGTTCCTGCTCTACTGCGATCCGCTGGAACGTTTCTCGGTGGTCAGCTTCGTTTGGGGTCCCGGACAAAAAACACCGGTGCATGATCACACCGTGTGGGGACTGGTCGGCATGATGCGCGGCGCGGAAAATGCGCGACGCTTCGCCCACACCGCGCCGGGCAAGCCGATGAGCGTCAGCAAAACCGAGGGTCTGATGCCGGGGCAGGTGGATCGCGTCTCACCGACCGTCGGCGACATCCACGAAGTATCGAATGCCCTGAGCGACAAACCGTCGATCAGCATTCACGTCTACGGCGCCAACATCGGCGCCGTGAAACGCCACGTGTTCGATCCGGCCACCGGCGCCGACAAACCGTTCGTCTCCGGCTACTCCAGCCCGCAGATCCCTAATTTCTGGGACCGCTCGGCCGAAGTCCGCGCAAGCATCACGCCCACAACCTGAAACCATGAGCGACGAACTGCTGCGCCAGCACGACAATCACATCACACGGCTGACGCTGAATCGCGCGCAAAAAGCGAACGCACTGTCGGCCCCGCTGGTGGAAGCCATGCTGGATGCAGTTGAATATGCCGCCACCGACGGCACCCGGCTGCTGATCATTGAAGGCGCCGGCGCGCATTTCTGCGCGGGTTTCGATTTCACCGATGCGCAGACGCAAAGCGAAGGCGATCTCGTGCTGCGCTTCATCCGCATCGAAACGCTGCTGCAGGCGATCTACCACGCCCCTTTCGAAACTCTGGCGCTGGCGCACGGCCGCGTCTTCGGCGCCGGCGCCGACATCGTCGCCAGCTGCGGCATGCGTATTGCCGCGCCCGACACCACCTTCCGCATGCCCGGCTTGCGTTTCGGCGTCGTCCTCGGCACGCGTCGCCTCGTGCACCGGGTCGGCGCCGACCGGGCCCGGGACATACTGTCGACCTCGCGCGCTTTCGACAGCGGCGAGGCCCTGGCCAGCGGTTTCCTGACCGGTATTGCTCCGCAAGCAGAGTGGCCGGCGGTCATCGCCAGCGCCAAACCAGCGGCCGAAGCATTGGCACCTGCTGCTGCCTCTGCGCTGCGCCGCCGCACGGTCACCGACAGCCGCGCTGAAGATATGGCCGAGCTCACCCGCTCGGTGAGCACGCCCGGCCTGAAAGAACGTATCCGCCGCTACCGCGAAACCAGCAAATAGAAACCGACAAGAAACCGAGAGACCGATCATCATGAGCACAACCCTGCCCGCAACCATGCAAGCCGTCGAAATCTCCGCACCCGGCGGCCCGGAAGTCCTGAAACCAACCGAACGTCCGCTCCCGGTGCCGAAAGCCCATGAGGTGCTGATCAAAGTCGCCGCAGCCGGCATCAACGGCCCCGACATCATGCAGCGCAAGGGCCTCTACCCAGCGCCGGCCGGGGCCTCCGATCTGCCCGGCCTGGAAGTGTCCGGTGAAATCGTCGCCAAAGGCGCTTCGGTGACCCGTTGGTCCCCTGGTGACCAGGTCGTCGCATTAACCAACGGCGGCGCTTACGCCGAATACGTCGCCGTCGACGCCGAACACTGCCTGACAGTGCCCAAAGGCATCAGCATGCTCGACGCCGCCGGACTGCCCGAAACCTTTTTTACGGTGTGGAGCAATGTATTCATTGGCGCCGGCCTGAAAGCCGGAGAAACGTTTCTGGTGCACGGCGGCGCCGGCGGCATCGGCACTACCTGCATCCAGCTCGGCAAGGCGTTCGGCGCCAAAGTCATCGCCACCGACAGCCCGGCCGCACGCTGCCGGTTATGCACAGACCTCGGCGCGGACCGCGTCGTCGATTACCGCAGCGAAGATTTTGTCGAAGTGGTGCGCACTGAAGGCGGCGCCAACGTCATCCTCGACATTGTCGGCGGCGCCAACATCGAAAAGAACTTCAAGGCGGCCAGCCCCGATGCGCGCATCATCCAACTCGCCTTTTCGACCGGCTCAAAAGTGGAAATCAACCTGATGCCGGTGATGCTGAAACGGCTGACCTATACCGGCTCGACACTACGCACCCGGCCCGACGCCTTCAAGGCGCGAGTGGCGCGCGAACTGGAGGCACAGGTGTGGCCGCACATCGCCAGCGGCAAAATCCGCGTGGTGACGCACACGGCGCTGCCGCTCGCCGAAGCGGCGCAGGCACATGCATTGATGGAATCCAGCCAGCACACCGGCAAGATTCTGTTACGCGTTTCCTGAGACAGCCGGTCAATGTCGGCAAAAACCCGCAGCACGCCCGAAGGGAACTCGCGCTGATAGATGCACTCATAAATCTGCGCGACCTCAAACGACACCGCAGAAGGATCCGTGGTGTCGATCTGATTCGTCACATCATACTCGGCGCGACGACAGTCCATGACTTCAGGCCCCTGTTGCATCGGTCATGACTATGTTTTTGTTGTATCAGGTATAGTAAGAACAATTTTCGGGCACGCGCACCGCTGACCGCAAGCATGCACCAGTCGCGGCAGACACCGGTGGTAACGGGGTTGGTCCGCTCCGCGCCATCCCCAAAAAACTGTTCAATAAACCACGGTGTTAATGCCATGCACCCGCAAACGGTCTACGCCAAAACCTCCAAAGGCGTGCTCGAAATCAAGAACAAGACGGTCAAACTCGACCGTGACAGCGGCAATATTTTCCTGTCCGTCGACGGCAAATCCACGGTTGCCGAACTGGTCGCCAAGAACAAGCTGGAGATCAAGGCGGTCGAAAGCATTCTCAATGAACTGACCAAATCCGGATTTATCAAGGTTTTCTCAACACCGGCTGAACGCCCTGCAGCCGCAAAACCCGCCGGCACCGCAACACCGGCTCGCCCGGCAGCACCGACACCTGCGGCTGAAGAGGAGATGGACCTCGATTTCACCTCACCCGAGGCCGTTGCCAAAATCAACGCTGAAGCCGAATCACGCAAGCTGAAGGAAGAAGAAGCCAAGGCCCGGGCCCAGGCCGCGGCCAAGGCGGCGCTGGAAGCCAAGGCGCGGCAACAGGTGGAAGCGCAGGCGCGTGCGGCGGCGGAAGCGCGGGCCAAGGTCGAAGCTGAAGCCAAGGCCAAGGCTGACGCCCAGGCCAAAGCGGCAGAAGCTGCCCGCGCCAAAGCGGAAATGGAAGCCAAAGCCGCCGTCGACACTCAGGTCAAGGCGGCGGCAGAAGCCCGGATGAAGGTCGCTCAGGAAGAAACTGCCAGAGCAGAGGCCGAATCCAGGGCCCGCGCACAGGCCGAAGCCCGCGCCAAAGCCGAAGCCATCGCCAAAGCCACCTCCGAGGCCCGCGCCAAAGCCGAGGCCGAAGCGCAAAAGCTGGCCGAGGTCGAAGCCAATGCCCACGCCGCTGCCGAGACCAAGGCGCGGGAAGCCCTCGAAGCGCAGATGAAAGCCATGGGCGAAGCCCTCGCGCGCGCGCAGGACGCCGCGAAGCGTGAAGCCGAAGCGCGCGTCAAGATGGAAGCGGAAATCAAGACCCGCCTTGAATCCGAGCGCAAAGCCGTTGTTGAAGCCGAAGCCCGCGCCAAGACGGCGGAAGCCGCGATCGCCGAAGCGCGTCAGATGGCGGAAGAAGCTGCACGCGCCAAAGCGGCCGTTGAAGCGCGGTTCGCAACGCAGGGGGTCGACCCCGAGGCCGTCGCCAAAGCCGAGGCGGCGATGAAAGCCCTGGAGGAAGCCAAGGCGCGAGCAAGGTCGGAAGCAGAGGCCCGTATTGCAGCCGAAGCCAGGGCCAAAGCCGAGGCCGATGCCAGGCAGCGCGAGGAAGAACAGCGGAAGATTGCCGACGAAGCCACCAATAAGGAGCGTGCCGAGGCCGATGCCCGCTCCAAAGCCGAATTAAGAGCCCTGCAGGATCAGGCTCGCCAGGCGAGTAAGGAAGCCGAACGCCGCGCCGAGCACGAACGTCTCGCCCGCGAGGAAATGGAAGCCAAGATCGCCATCGAGCGCCGCGCCCGCGAGGAAGCCGAGGCCAAGGTGGCCGAGGAACGCGAATTGCGCGAGGAAGCGATCCGCAAGGTCAAGGTCGAAGCCGAAGCCAAGGCCCGCACGGCAGTTGACGCCGCCATTGAAATTGAACGCAAGAAGCGCGTGGAAGCGGAGGTCAAGGCCGCCGCCGAGATCGCAGCACGCACTGTGGCCGAGCGCAAAGCACGCGAAGAAGCCGAACGTCAGCTTGAAATCGCCCAGCGCGCGCGCGCAGACGCTGAGCGCCTGGCCCGCGAAGCCGGCAGCGGCGAAAGCGCGCAGAGCCGCCAGGCCCGTGAAGACGCCGAGGTCCGGGCGAAGATGGCCGAAGCCGCCGTCGCCAAAGCACAAGCCCAGGCTGAAACCGAACGCCAGGCCCGGGCTCAGGCCGAAGAACGCGCAAAGACCGAGGCTGTGGCACGCGTCATGCGCGAAAACGAAATGCGTGAAAGCGCAGAAAAAAACGTCAAGGCGCTGGTCGAAGAAGAACTGCGCGCACGCGCCAAAGCCGAGGTGGAAGCCGATGTGCGTTATCGCACAGAAGCCGGGGAGCGTGCAAAAACCGCCGCGGCCGACCGCAAGCTGCGCATGGAGTCGGAAGCGCGCGATGCAGCCTCCTCATTCCGCAGCGATAGCAAACCCAAAAGCAAGGCGACGCTCGCCGCAGTCATCCTGTTCGTGCTGCTGGCCTGCGGCCTCGGCGCGCTGCAGCTGATGCCAATGGTTGGTTACATCCCCGGCGTGCAGCAATTGATTTCGCAGCGCTTCAACCAGCCCGTGCATATCTCCAACATGCGCTACACGGTTTACCCTGAACAGATGCTCAGACTGGAGAAAGTCAGCATCGGCAGCGTGCAACAGATCAAAGCCGACATGGTGACTATCCCGATGATGCCGTGGACCCTGCTGTCGGGTGCAACAGAGTTTGATTCGATCGTCGCCAATGCCGTCGTGCTCGAACCTTCCGGCGTTGATCTGCTGCCGGCCATGGCCAAGGCCAGCGGTGGCAATGCCCTGAAGCTGCGCGAACTGCGGCTCACCGGCGTAAAGGTCAGCGGCATCCCGTTTGATGTGCCGATGTTTGACGCGCAGGTTTCCTTCAGCGGCGATGGTTCGGTGCAGAAAATGCGCCTCAATGACAGCAAGATCACCATCAACGCAACACCCAAGGACGGTGGACTCTCGCTGAGCATCGAAGCACGCGAGTGGCAACCGCCGTTCGGCCCGACACTGCAGTTCAGCGACCTCTCGATCAGCGCGCAGGTCAGCCGGCAGCAGGCCACCCTGAGTTCCATCGAAGGCCGGCTCGGCGGCGGACGCCTGAAAGGCGCGGCAAAAGCAACCTGGAGCGGCGACATCCGGATCGAGGGCGAATTCAATCTTGAAGGCGGCAAGCTGCAGCAGTTGCTGCCAGCCTACACCCGAAAATTCTCAGCCACCGGCAACCTGAACACCAACGGCAGTTACGCCCTGCAGGGCAAATCACTGCAAACGCTGTTTGACGTCAGTGAGGCCGAAGCGACATTCACCATTGATGTCGGCGAACTGATCAATGTCGACGTAGTGCGCGCCATCCAGTCGCCGGCAGCCGGCGGCATCCGCGGCGGCAAAACCAAGTTTGACACACTGGCCGGTTCCGTCAGCATCAACAGCGGACGTTACGCCTACAAGCAGTTACAGATGACGTCTGGACCGCTCAACGCCACCGGCGGGATAAACATCGGCGGCGACGGCTCCATTGCCGGACGCCTCAACGCCGAACTGGGATCGAAAGGCCTGGTCGTCGCCCGCGGCAGCCTCAACATCACCGGCAGCGTAGGCGACCCTCTGCTCCGTCCCTGACCAGACAGCAAGCATGAAAAAGCCCGCGCCATATGGCGCGGGCTTTTTGTTGAAACGAACGGCCGCTTAACGCGCTGCGCGCAAGGCGGCAATGCGCTCGTCCAGCGGTGGATGCGACATGAACAGCTTCATCATCGCGCCGCCGCCGGAGATGCCGAGCGCTGACATTTGCGCCGGCAGCGCCGTCTGCTCATGGTTACCCTTTAGCCGCTCCAGCGCGGCAATCATCTTTTCACGCCCGGCCAGAGAAGCGCCGCCGGCATCGGCGCGGAATTCGCGATGGCGGCTGAACCAGGCAACCACCATGCTGGCCAGCACGCCCAGCACCACTTCGGCCACCATCGTGGCAATAAAAAATCCCATGCCTTCACCCTTTTCGTTTTTCAGCAGCACCCGGTCGACGATATAGCCGATCACGCGGGAAATGAAAATGACGAAGGTATTGACCACGCCCTGGATCAGCGTCAGCGTCACCATGTCGCCGTTGGCGACGTGGCTGATTTCGTGCCCGAGCACGGCTTCAGCTTCGTCCTGCGACATGTTGTTGAGCAGGCCGGTGCTGACCGCGACCAGCGCATTGTTGCGGTTCCAGCCGGTGGCAAACGCGTTGACGTCGGGCGCGTCGTAAATGGCGACTTCCGGCATGCCGATGCCGGCGCGCTCCGCCTGGCGGCGCACGGTGTCGACCAGCCAGCGTTCGGTAGTGTTGGCCGGCACTTCGATGACGTGAGCACCGGTAGAACGCTTGGCCATCCATTTCGAAATGAACAGCGAAATGAACGCGCCGCCAAAACCGAACATTGCCGCAAACACCAGCAACCCCTGCAGATTCAGGCCAGTCTCGTTGGTCAGCGCACTGTCGATGCCCAGCAACTGCATGGTCACGCTGAGCACCGCGAGTATCGCGAAGTTGGTGACGATCAGCAGAAAAACGCGTTTCATAGTTTTATCGAATCCCCGTAAGGTTGAACACGGACGTTAGATGATGGCGAATGGCGCAAGTTCAAGTCCTGGCGCGCCACCCCAGGTAAATTATAAATATTTGATTATTAATGGTATTTTTTAGCGGCTGCCGCCCACTCCAGGACAAGGGGCAGCGCCGCGATATTACCTCAAGCGCCGGCGCCGACCTGTAACCAGAACGTCACCGGGCCGTCGTTGGTCAGCGTGACTTTCATGTCGGCGCCAAAGCGGCCTTGTGCCACTGGCGCATGCAGACCCTGCGCCCGCAGCCACAGATGATCAAACAGCATCCGCCCCTGCTCCGGCGGCGCCGCGCTGGAAAAACTGGGTCGCAAACCTTTACGGGTATCGGCCGCCAGTGTGAACTGGGGTACCAGCAGCACGCCGCCGCCGACATCGCGCACCGACAGATTCATTTTCCCGGCGGCGTCACTGAACACGCGGTAACTGAGCAGCCGCTCCAGCAGACGGTCAGCTTCATTCGTCGTATCACCCGACTCGACCCCCACCAGCACCAGCAGTCCGTGCTCAATCGCGCCCACGGTCTCGCCATCGACCACAACACGCGCTGAACTCACCCGCTGCAATAATGCAATCATCGCACTGTCCTCATCATCCAGTCACCGCCGCGCATCGCGTCCCGGCCGGAAATAACCGGTATCGTCGTAATACCCGGCCTTGGCGTTGTCGACCCACCAGCCGGGCACGCCCAATACCGGTACCGGCGCCAGATGTCGCGTCGTCTGCAAGGCCTGCGGATCGGCCAGCAGATTCGCCAGCCGTCCATCCACCGAACGCAGCAGTGCCGGCATCGGCAACACCAGCAGTTCGACATCAATGTCCAGCAACAACGCATGGCCGGTCAGTCCTCGATACGGCGCCAGCACTTTTTCGCACAGGGCGTGGCCAAAGGGCAAAAAGCGCATGGCGTCGGTCACCGCGGCCCGCTGCTCCCAGAACAACGGCTTCCAGCGAAAATCACGGATCAGCTGCAGCAGCGCAGGCTGCGCCGACAACACCACCAGGCCGCTCTCGTCGAACAGCGTCAGCGCATCGCGAACAGCGCCGCGGCCAGCGCTGGCGTCGGCTGCCCAGGCCGCATGATGCCGGGCATTCAGCGCAGCCTTGGTCTGCGGAAAAGCCAGCCACGCCAGAACGTTGAACAGGTCATGCCAGTTGCGCTCGCGGCATTCCAGTTCGCCGCAATCGTAAACGCGGATTTCATAAGGCAGCTTGCCGCCCGCGGCCACCAGTTGCAGCGGCCGGCCCGAAGCCACGCGCACGCCGGCATCGTCGAACAGGCGCTGCAGCACGCCAAGATCCGGCCAGTCGTTTCCGTCCATCCGTCCCGCCGATTCGCGCAGCGGCAGCAGCAAGGGGTGCGCTTGCGCAAAGGCGGCGTTCCATTTGTCCATGACCGGAGTGTACGACGCGGCGCCGCACGATCCGTTTAACTTTCAAGTAAAATAAAATATTGGCAAAACAGTTTCCCACAACCCGTTTTGCGTTCCCGGCACCAGGTCATCAGGATAGTGCGGGCCGCACGGATTTCTTGGATACCCAGTCGCGGGGTTTGACGTCTGCACTGGCAATCACCGATCATGTCGCCACCCTGCTGTCCTGAACAAAGTTGCGAACAACAACAATGACCGCAAATACCACATATCGCACTACAGCCCAAGGCGCCGCAGAAGTTGCCGCGAAACCGGGCAAGCTGAAACCCGGATTAAAAGGCCTGCTGGCCGCAGTGGGTGAAAAAGCGTCCGCAGAAAGTCTTCGCGTCAAATTCCCGCGCGCCGGCGACCTCGAGGCCGCCCTCGCCCAACTCGCCCGCGACGGCTATGTCGAACCGCTGCCTGCAACACCACCGAAAGCGGCGCCACAACCCGCCGTAGCCGCAGCACCCGCAGGGTCGCTGGAAAACCTGTTCAACGAAAAACCGAAGGAACCGACGATCCATCAACTGAAGATGGCCGAGGGCACGATCTCCGGTGCACGCCGGTTGAAGGCAGGTTACCAGATCAGCATCGTCAACCGTCCGGGACGGCCGCTGCTGCCGCGGGGTGGCGCCGGCCAGAAGCATGTCGTGCTGGTCATCGACGGCCATGAAGCGGAAGCACTGGAAACCGCGCGCGGCATGATGCTCGGCGGGTTTGAAGTGCGCGGGGCCGGCACCAAAACCGAAATCGTCGCCGCGCTGGGCAAACAACCGCTGCCTGACCTGATCATCATGGATGTCGACCTGCCCGATGCCGTCGGCCTCGACCTGTTGGGCAAGTTCCGCGAACACGACGAACTGAAAGACACGCCGATCATCGTGGTGACCGCACGCGCCGAACGCGACGACATCGTCGCCGCACTGGCCTACGGCGCCACCGGCTATCTGAACAAACCGATCAAGGCCGAAGCCCTGCTCCGTCACGTCAAGGACGCGCTGGGCATTCCCTGACCGGTAGCACCACGCTCAGCAGCCGAGCAGCTGCTTGATTTGCGGCAGCATCAGCTCCGTCGCCAGCCGACCTTCTTCGATAGATTCCGCCGCTCGGTGGTAATCCAGTGAGCCCATATCCCCCAGACGCGGCATGATCAGCGCGTCCGCCGGTTCACCGGCGAGACGGCTGCGGGTAATCCGCACCTGCATGATGTTGATGCTTTCCGTCAGCACCTCGATCATATTCGGCTCACGGCTTTTTGCGGTGCTGCGCACATGTCGACCGGCGAGGCCGGAACCCAGATCAACAGCGATGACAAAATCCGCACCCATCGCCCGGCACAACGACACCGGCACCGGATTGACCAACGCACCGTCAACCAGCAGATGCCCGTCGCGTTCGCAAGGCGTAAATAAGCCCGGCAGCGCGATGGAAGCACGCACCACATCGACGACGCGACCTTCGCGCAGCCAGATTTCGCGACCGCTTCGCAGATCGGTTGCGACTGCGCCAAAAGGCAAAGCCAGCTCTTCCACTTCGGTTTCTAGCAGGTTATCTTGCAGATAACTGATCAGCTTCGCACCCTTGAGAAATCCGCCGTTGAAGCTGATGTCAAAAAACCCCAGTACCTTGCGCCAGGTCAGGCTCAACACCCATTCCTCCAGCGCATCCAGGCCGCCGTTGGCGTAAACCGCACCGACCAGCGCCCCGATCGATGCACCGCAGACGATTTGTGGCCGGATACCCGCCTGTTCCAGCGCGCGCAGTACGCCGATATGCGCCCAGCCGCGAGCTGAACCCGCGCCAAGGACAATGCCGATTTTCAGATCTGTTTTCATTTTCGCAATAAAATCATAATGTTATTGCAAAGCTACGACTGCGGATCAGCCCATCCAGCGCAACGGCGGTTCATCCAGCGCCGCCGCCTGCTCGCGCAGCGACAGGATGTGATCCTGCCAGTAATGCTGGGTATTGAAATACGGAAAGCTTGCCGGGAAGGCCGGATCATCCCAGCGCCGCGCCAGCCAGCCGGCGTAATGCACGATGCGCAGCGTGCGCAGCGCTTCAATCAGCATCAGCTCGGCCGCATCGAATTCGCGGAATTCAGAGTAGCCTTCCAGCACCGATATCAACTGCGTCTGCTGCGACTTGCGGTCGCCCGACAGGCACATCCACAAATCCTGCACCGCCGGCCCCATGCGCGCATCGTCAAGGTCGACAAAATGCGGGCCCTCGTCGGTCCACAACACATTACCGGCATGGCAGTCGCCGTGCAGCCGGATCTGGCGCAACGCGCCGGCATCGGCCCAGCGCCGCTCGATGCGTTCAACCACATCCTCGGCGACGCTGGCGTAGGTGTCGTACAGATCATCCGGCACAAAATCGCTGTCGAGTATGAACTGCACCGGCTCGTAGGCGAAGGATTCGATGTCCAGCGTCGGGCGATGTTCAAAGGGCTTGGTCGCCCCCACCGCATGAATGCGCGCAATGAAGCGCCCCATCCACTGCAAGGTCTCCGGATCATCCAGCTCCGGCGTGCGCCCGCCGCGGCGCGGCGTCAGCGCAAACTGGAAGCCACCGTGTTCATGCAGCGTACGGCCGTTGAACACCAGCGGTGCCACCACCGGCAACTCGCGGGCGGCGAGTTCAGCGGCAAAATCATGTTCTTCCTGGATCGCCGCACTGCTCCAGCGTTGCGGCCGGTAGAACTTGGCAACCACCGACACGCCGTCCTCCAGCCACACCTGGTAGACGCGATTTTCATAACTGTTGAGCCCCTGCAAGCGGCCATCGCAGCGCAGGCCGCAGCAGGATTCGATGGCGTCAAGTATGAGTTCGGGATTCAGTGCGGCATAGGGTTTCATGGCGCGCACTGTAGCAGTTTCGGAATTGCAGGCTGCGAAAGACCCGCTTTTCGTAGGGCGGATTAGGCGCGAAGCGCCGTTATCCGCCAGATAATTACGCAGCGAAAAGTCACATGCTGCGGAGCAAGCCCTCTTGGGGGGCGGCTTGGACTAAAGAAAATTCAATGCCGCGCAGGCTCCCGCCCCAAGCTCTCCAGCATCCTTCCCGCCACAAACACCGACCCGCCCGCCAAGCGCTCCGGCAACACTTGCTGAAGCACCGTCACTGCAGGCACGCGACATTCGGCGAGCACGGCCTGAAACAGTTGCGAGACTTCAGCCGCGTCATCCTGGGGCTGCAGCGGCCAGGCAAATCCTTCGAACAGTGAATCGTCAAACGGCGTGCTCAGGCTCAGCCGCAGTTCTCCGGCACCGTTGTCGAGCTTGTGCGATGACAGCACGGCTTCGGGATCGCCGACAGCCATACGGAATTTGCGCAGCGTGTTGCCGAGGAACAGGCTCAGCGCGGCTTCGAGCTGGGCACGGCGGCCGGCGTGGACTGCCGTCAGCAAAGGCTGCGGCGGACGCGGCATCGGCAGGATTTCGAGACCGGACTGGGCAAGCTGACGCGCGAGTTCCTTGGTCATCGCCATGCCCCAGGTGCCGATATTGGACGCCGACTCAAGGAAGGACGGCAGATGCTGCGGCGTGATGCCGGCGCCGGTGATGAACCGCAGATGCACCTGTTCGCGGCTGCCTGCAACCTGGATCGGTTCCGGCTGCAGCGCATCCAGCGGCGCGCGCTGCGCGGGATCACCGGCAGCGCGCCACAGCGCCGAGGGTGACAGGGCATCCAGCGCTTCGGCGCTGACCAGCGCATTGCCAAGGCCGAAGTTGCGGGTGACGCCGACTGCGCCGTGCTGTTCGAGTAATCCGCGCAGCACATGCACTTCGGGCAACGCACCCTGCACGGTGCAGGGTTTGCGCGCACCGGCAACGATCACCAGCGGAATGGCAAAAAAACGCAGGCCGATGCCTTCGCCCTGTGCATCGAGTGCGGCCGCGAGCAGACGCGCGACGCGCTGCGCGCGGGCCGGCGGTTGCACGGCCAGTGCGGTGCGGATGCCGGCGTCGTCTCCCGCTTCCAGTGCATGCTGCAGCGCCGTGCGTAGCGCGGCATCATCAGCCTGTTGGGCCGCCTCAAGCAGCGGGTGTTTTCCAGCTAAGAGCGTCTCTCGCGGGTCCGGCAGTGTTTCAGTGTTGCTCATTCGACTTTCGTTCAATCTACCTTTGCTCCCGAGGCTTTGACGGCCTTGCCCCATTTATCCAGTTCGCTGCGGATGTAGGCGGTGAATTGCGCCGGTGTGTCGCCGACGAATTCAGCGCCTTCGGCAATCATGCGATCACGCAGATCCGGCGCCTGCAAAGCCTTGGTCGACTCCGCGTGCAGCTTGGTAATGATCGCCTGCGGCGTGCCGGTCGGCACGGCCATGCCAAACCAGGAGCCGGTTTCAAATCCCTTGAGGCCCTGTTCATCCAGCGTCGGAATATCTTTTGCGGCATCGACGCGTTTGAGGCTGGTGACACCCAACGCGCGCAAGCGGTTGGAACGGGCATGCGGCAGCGTCGACACCATCGCGCCAAAATAGACTTCGATGTGCCCAGCAATGATGTCGGCAATCGCCGGCGTCGCGCCCTTGTACGGCACATGAATCATTTTCACGCCGGCCATAGTCTTGAAAATTTCTCCGGCGAGGTGATGCGGACTGCCGATGCCAGTGGAACCGTGACGCAGCGAATTCGGATTGGCCTTGGCGATGGCGATCAGTTCTTTGGCATTCTTCGCCGGCAGCGACGGATGCACGACAACAATGCCCGGAACCTTGGCGAAATTGGTGACATAGGCAAAATCCTTGAGCATGTCGTAACCGAGTTTCGGATACAGCGTCGGATTGATCGCATTGGCCACGGTCGGCATGAACAGCGTGTAGCCGTCGGCCGGCGCACGCGCGCCCAGTTCGGTACCGATGTTGGTGCCGGCGCCAGCCCGGTTGTCGACAATCACCTGCTGCCCCCAGGCTGCCGCCAGTTTCTGGCCGACGGCACGCGCCAGCATGTCGGCCGTGCCGCCGGGGGTATAACCGACGATGTAACGAATCGAGCGCGACGGGTAATTCGCCGCAGCGTCCTGCGCCAGAGCCCCATTCGGAACCGCTGCTACAGTGCCGGCCACCAGCATCACCGCAAAAGTATTATTTAAGTATTTGTTTTTAAATGATTTTTTATACATTCTTCCTCCCAGTTACAACCGCCGGTCATTGCCGGCAAATCGTCAATCGACTCGCGCCCCCGACTCCTTCACGACACGCCCCCATTTCGCATAATCGGCGCGCACCACGCGCTCGAATTCTTCCGGGGTGCCGCCGACGGCCTCCGCGCCCTGCGCCTGCAGCATCTTGACCAGTTCCGGCGCACGCAACGCTTCATTCAGTACTGCATTGATGCGTGAAGTCAGTGCTTTCGGCGTTCCGGCCGGCGCAAAAATGCCGAACCAGTTGATGACTTCATAACCTTTCACGGTCTCCGCGATCGCCGGGATCGTCGGGAAGGCCGGTGAGCGTTTCGGGCCGGTCACGCCAAGACCGCGCAGTTTGCCCGAACGAACATGCGGCGCCAGCGGCACCGCACTGGCAATGGTCAAACCGACCTGACCGGCCATCATGTCGGTGATCAACGGGCCGGTCCCTTTATAAGGGATGTGATCCATGCGGATGCCGGCCATCGACTTGAACAATTCGACCGCGAGATGGCTCGATGAACCGTTTCCGGCCGACCCGTAATTGAGCTTGCCGGGATTGGCATTGGCGTAGGCAATCAGTTCCTTCACCGACTGCACAGGCAAGGCATTGCTTGAAGCCATCATCAGCGGCACCGCGACAAACTGCACCACAGGCACAAAGTCCTTCAGCGCGTCATACGATACTTTTTTGTAGAGATGCGGATTGATCACATGCGGGATTGACGAAAACAGCAGTGTGTAACCATCGGCATTGGCGCGCGCCGTGGTCTCGGTCGCGATCAGGCCACCGGCACCGCCGCGATTGTCCACCACCACCTGCTGGCCGAGGCGCTCGGACAACTGCTGAGCCGACACGCGAGCAAGAATGTCGGCAGCCCCGCCCGGCGGAAAGCCGACGATCATGCGCACCGGGCGATCGGGATAGGTCGAAGCCGCAAGGCCGGTTGCAGGTAAAAGAACCGCAGCGGCAACTGCCGCGCAAATAGCCGAATAAGTTTTGATCATATGCATTCTCCAGTTCAGCCGGTTGATTCCGGACCCGTCATCCGGAGCAGCAATCGTGCCATTGTTCACCAGCCGAGCACGTAAGCCGGGCGTCGCGGATCAGCACCGCCGTGCAGCACACCCTGCTTGAAATCGTTCACGATGGTGCACACCGAACCGGCGAGCCAGGTCATGTCGTCCCACCAGTAGATCTTGTGGCCCATCGCGGAAAGCGCATCACCGGTGGCCTTGTCGATGCGCGATTCCAGATACAGACGACCGGGGAAATAGGCATGCGGCTCGAACGAACCAGGATAGCTGTAGCTGGCAAAACGCGGCGCCTCGACGGCATCCTGCACGCCCATGCCGAACACATTGACGTTGAGGAACACCTGGATCATCGCCTGAATCTGCACATCACCACCCGGGGTGCCGAAAGGCATATAGGCATGGCCGTTTTTCAGCGCCAGCGCCGGATTCGGCGTCAGTCGCGGGCGTTTGCCCGGCGCCACCGAGGAAGGA
This sequence comes from uncultured beta proteobacterium, assembly GCA_903933915.1. Taxonomy (GTDB): domain Bacteria; phylum Pseudomonadota; class Gammaproteobacteria; order Burkholderiales; family SG8-41. Next base: position 48,884 of record CAIZLW010000244.1, read on the forward strand.
TGCGATGGATCGGCCCAGGACTGCGTGCCACGGCCCGAACACAGAATGCCCACGCCGGGAATGATCGGCGTCTTGTCGGAGCCATCCGAAGGCGTTGCCGAGAAGGCATTGCCGTGGCGGTCGATCACGCACAGATAGGACGTGTCGCCGGGGCCCGGTGCTTCATCCTTCTGCGGCACCGGCATGCAGATGTTCTGCAACGCGGACAGCGTTTTCGGATCACCCGCCGGCGGCATTTCCGGCCAGGCCTTGTCGGGACTGATCATCGAACGGCGCCATGCTGAATATTTCTCCGACAGCAGTCCTTTCAGCGGCACGTCGACGAACTTGGGATCGCCGAAATGATGGTGACGGTCGGCGAATGCCAGATTGATCGCTTCGGTGACGACGTGGATGTATTGCGGCGTGTTGTGCCCCATCGCCTTCAGGTCGTAACCCTTGAGGATGTTCAGCGCCATCGGCAATGCCGGCCCCTGTGACCACGGTCCGCAGGCGTGCAGTTCGATGTTGCCGAATTTCGATTTCACCGTCGGTTCGAAATTGACCTTGAAGTTGGCAAAGTCGTCGTAACGCATCAGGCCGCCCTGCTGGCCGATCCACTTGGTGACGGCATGCGCGATGTCACCCTTGTAGAACGCATCGCGCGCCGCTTGCAGCCCGGCCTTGCGGCCCTTGCGTTTCCCGCGCCGTTCTTCATCCACCATGTATTTCAGCGTGCGGCCGAGATCGGCCTGCACAAACTTCCTGCCCGGCACTGGCGGCTTGCCGCCCGGCAGGTACACCTTCTTGCTCGACGGCCAGCGGGAATAGTTGTCGACGTTGCTGCCGATGAACTCGGCCATCAGCGGATACATCGGAAAACCCTCGCTGGCGAAACGGATCGCCGCACTGGCAACCTCGCCGAAACTCATGGTGCCGAAACGTGACAGCGCGGTGATCCACGCATCAGGCGCGGCAGGTACCACGCAGCGTTCAATGCCCGGCGGGATCTTGCCGCCGTGCTTTTTCATGAAGTAATCCGGAGTAATCGACTGCGGCCACACACCGAGGCCGTCAATCGAATGCACCTTGCGGTCCTTTGCCGTGAAAATAATCTGCGGCGCAACGCCGCCGATGTTGACCTTTTCGGTCTGCAGCACGCCGATCGCCAGACCGGCCGCGACGCCGGCGTCGATGGCATTGCCGCCGGCCTCAAGGATTTCGAAGGCCGCGTGGGCGGCCAGGTAATGGCCGGCCGCAACGACGTGCCGGGTGCCCATGATGGTCATGCGTTTTGCTGTCATACCAGTATCTCCGGAAGTTGCCGCCAACGCGCGGCCAATAGACCGCTGATTCTAACCCGCGCGGCCGCCCTCGCCCCTTGTATTGCCACGGATTGGACCCTTGCGACGGCGCTGCGCGACAGCCGCAGGAATTGGTAAACTACGGACAGATCAACTAACTGTCTGCGGCCTTCCAGGCACGCGGCGGCAACCGAGGAGATACCGATGAAATTGAACCGATTGCGGATTGCCGCAGCCGTGGCCCTGATCGCCGCAAACTGCACGGCGCTGGCGCAAAACTATCCTGCGCGGACAATCCGCATGGTGATTCCGTTCGCCGCCGGCGGCAACACCGACATCATCGGCCGCATCTTCGCGCCGAAAATGGCGGAAATCCTCGGCCAGCAGATCATCATCGACAACCGCGGCGGCGCGGGCGGCGCAATCGGCACCGAAATCGTCATGCGCGCACCGCCCGATGGCTACACGCTGCTGATGGCCTCGGCCGGCCATACCATCAATCCTTCGATGATCAAAAAACTGCCCTACGACTCTGTCAGGGATTTCACACCCATGGGCATCGTCGCCGATGTGCCAACCGCATTCGTGCTCCACCCCTCGCTGCCGCCGAAAAACCTCAAGGAATTCGTCGCACTGGCCAAAGCACGGCCCAACGACATTTTCTACTCGACTGCCGGCATCGGCACCGTGGGCCACCTCTCTGCGGAACTGCTGATCTCGACGGCCAAGATCAAGCTCACCGGGGTGCACTACAAGGGCAGCGGCCCGTCGATGACCGACCTCGTCGGCGGCCACATCCAGATGCAGTTTCCGAGCATGCCGGCGGCCGTGCCCTATGTCGCCTCCAACCGGCTGCGCATGATCGCGCAGACCGGCGAAAAACGCTCACCGGCAGCTCCGACGGTTCCGACCATGATCGAACAGGGCATGAAGGATTTCATTGTGTCCAGCGGGTTCTCGATGTTCGGTCCCGCCAACACGCCCAAAGCCGTGGTTGACCGGGTCAATGCCGCGCTGGTACAGGCACTGAAGGATCCCAAGGTCAGCAAGACGCTGCTCGAACAGGGCGCCGAACCCAATGGCAGCACGCCGGATGTCCACGACAAGTTCAACCGCGCCGAAATCCAGAAATGGATTCAAGTCGTACGCGCCGCCGGCATTGAAGCGCAGTAACGGGGCTGTAACGCACTGCGTAGGTTAGAATTCGGGGCTTCGTGCCCCGTTTTCAATTCGGGGCTTCGTGCTCCGTTTTCTTTTTTGAACCCCATTATCATGACCACTCTCGATTTTCAGTTCCCCTACACTTCCCAGCGCATGCCGATACTGGCGCGCAATGCCGTCGCCACCTCGCAACCGCTCGCCGCGCAGGCCGGCCTGCGCATGATGCTCAAGGGCGGCAATGCCGTTGACGCGATACTCGCCACAGCCATTTCACTGACCGTGCTGGAACCGACCAGCAACGGCATCGGCAGCGATGCCTTCTGCATCCTCTGGGACGGCAAGAAACTGCATGGTCTCAACGCCTCGGGACGTTCACCGGCCGGCTGGACGCCCGACCGCTTCAAGGGCGCGCAGGCGATGCCGCAACGGGGCTGGGATTCGGTCACCGTGCCAGGCTGCGTGTCCGCCTGGGCGGAAATGTCGCAGAAGTTCGGCAAGCTGCCATTTGCCGACCTGTTCGAACCGGCGATCAAATACGCCAGCGACGGCTATATGGTCACGCCGACCATTGCCCGGCTGTGGGCGAACCAGGTGCCGGAACTGAAAAACCAACCCGGCTTCGCCGAAGCCTTCATGCCGCGCGGCCGCGCACCGCTGCCCGGCGAAAAATTCTCGTTCCCGGCTCAGGCCAAGACCCTCGCCCGCATCGCCGAAACCAAGGGCGAAGCGTTCTACAAGGGCGACCTTGCCGAAAAAATTGTCGCCTGGTCCAAACAGCACGGCGGCGCGATGACCATGGATGATCTGGCCAGCCACACGCTGGATTGGGTCGAGCCCATCGGCATCGATTATCGCGGTTACACGCTGCATGAGATTCCGCCCAACGGCCAGGGCATCGCCGCGCTGATCGCGCTGGGCATCCTCGAGAATTTCGATGTCGCCAAGCTGCCGGTCGACTCTGCGGACAGCATGCACCTGCAGATTGAAGCGATGAAGCTGGCCTTCGCCGACATCAATGAATACGTATCCGATTCCTCGACAATGCGTATCAAGCCCGCCGAAATGCTCGACAAGGCGTACCTGAAAAAGCGTGCGCAATTGATCGACATGAAAAAAGCGCAGGCGCCGACGTTCGGCAACCCGGCCAAGGGCGGCACGGTTTACCTGACCGCCGCCGACGAGTCCGGCATGATGGTGTCGTACATCCAGTCGAACTTTGCCGGCTTCGGTTCCGGTGTTGTAGTACCCGGCACCGGCATCAGCCTGCAGAACCGCGGTTACGGTTTCAGCCTGAAGCTGGAACACGCCAACGTCGTCGCGCCGCGCAAGCGCCCCTTCCACACCATCATCCCGGGCTTCCTGACCAAAAACGGCAAGCCGCTGATGAGCTTCGGCGTCATGGGTGGCTCGATGCAGGCGCAGGGCCACATGCAGGTGGTTTCGCGCATGGTCGATTATGCGCAGAACCCGCAGGCCGCCGCCGACGCACCACGCTGGCGCATCGATACCGGCCTGAAAGTCGGCATCGAACACGGCGTCGCTGCCGAAACCATTGCTGAACTGCGCGCCCGCGGCCACGACATGCCGCAGGCCGACCGCTGGTCCACCGATTTCGGCCGCGCCCAGCTGATCTACAAAATGGAAGACGGTTATTTTGCCGCGTCCGAGCGCCGCACTGACGGCCAGGCTGTCGGCTTCTGATTCGGGAGCTTGCGATGAAATACAGCCTCGGTGAACGCAAGGTGGTGTGCAAGGGCGATTACTGGATCGCGCCTACGGCCACCGTCGTCGGCAGCGTGGTGCTGGAAAACAACGCCAGCATCTGGTGGAACTGTGTGCTGCGCAGCGATAATGAAAACATCACCATCGGCGAGAATTCGCAGGTGCAGGACGGCTCGGTGCTGCATGCCGACCCCGGTTTCCCGCTGACGCTGGAGAAAAACGTCAGCGTCGGCCACATGGCGATGCTGCACGGCTGCACCATCGGCGAAGGCAGCTTGGTCGGCATCGGCGCCGTGATTCTCAATGGCGCCAGGATCGGCAAGAATTGTCTGATCGGCGCCCGCGCCTTCATCGGCGAAGGCAAGGAAATTCCCGACGGCTCGATGGTGCTGGGCATGCCTGGCAAAGTGGTGCGCCAGCTTTCCGTGGAGGAGATCGCGAACATCAACCGTATCGCCGACCATTACGTGCAGAATTTCAAACGGTTCCGCAGCGAGTTGAAGCCCGATCCTTCCTGAAACCCGGGCTAACGGGGGTGCGCATGACCGGCATGACGAAATACGGATTCCGTATCAGGACCCGCGGCGGCATGACCGTCGAGAACCTGGCTGTTCAGGCGCGCTCGCGCGAAGACGCCGAGACCCGCATCCGGCAGATTTACCAGCACTGCGAAATTCTGGAATGCAGCGAGATCGCCGCTGGCAACCGTGGCGATAGCGTTGATCTGGAAAGCATGATTTCACTGATCAGCAAGCAGGACGAACAAGGCTGATCGTGTGGTGCCTGCGCCAACGCGCAAGCAAACAGTCAGGTGCGCGTATGCCGCGTGTGCACCAGCTTCAGACTGGAGGCAACCTGGCGCTGCACGGAAGCCCCCCGCTCTGCCGCCAGCGCGGTGCGCGCGCCCGGCGGCTCGTCGGCGCATGTTCGAACACATCCTGATTTCTGGCCGGGCTTTCGGCCAGACTGACGTTTTCCGCGATGCGCGTGGCGCAGACTTCGTCGCCATAACGCTCACGCAACTGGCGCTCGATGTCCACCGCCATGCGCCGCCGCGAATCGTAACGCGTGATCAAGTAGCGGCGTGGCACCCGCCGCTTCAGCACATGCTCCAGCGCCTTGAGCGTGCGCTCCATCTGCAGCGCACCCTTCAAAGCCAGATAGTCAGCGGAGATCGGTATCAGCACGCCGTCCGCGGCAAAAACACTGCTCAAAGACAATACGCCCAGCATCGGGCATGAATCCATCAGTACCGGACGCTCGGCGGGCTCGCGCTCCAGCGCCAGCGACAAGCGGCTCAGGGCAGATGGGCCTTTGCCGAACTGGGTGTCGACCTTGGACAGCTCCAGATGCGACGGCACCAGTTTCCAGCCGTTGCGCGTCGCGCAGATCAGCGCGGACAGCGGCGCGCCGTGCGCATACAAACCATACAGGCTGGCCTCGGCACGCGGCACGACCACGCCGCAAACGGCAGTCAGGTGCGCCTGCGGATCAAGATCGATGACCAGCGGATCGTCGCCACGACGCGTCAGCAGACCGGCAAGATTCAGCGTCGTCGTTGTTTTTCCAACGCCGCCCTTCTGATTGAACACCGCGATGCGCGCCACACGACCTCCTGCAAATCATTGCATTGGATACTGCCGGGGGAACATGGATTTTGCGCTGATAATCAGCAGATTGGCAACATAACTTGCGACTGTTTCTGAGAAATCGCATGCAAGTGCTTAGCTTATTACCCAGACCGGATATTTGTAAAATAAAATATATAAAACAATAGGTTACCGAAATATTCCACCCCCATTGACCGGCGATTGGCCTGTAATTTGATACCCGTCCAACCACAAGGCTGTATGCGATGCTTCATCAGCAAACCACTAATTATGCAAATTACTGCACAAATTGATGACCACTTCACGCGCCCCTTCCTTATCCGCAACGGGGGCGTCCGATGACCACGAAAAGCAAGGCCGGAAATTTGCGGCTTACACCGCCATCCACAAATTTCCATTGATGAATTTGCATTGCACCTGCTCAAATCGAGCCGCCACGCACCCCCTTGGCAACAACCACAATGCAATAGCGACTACGGTCGAATTCGGTTATCCTGCGCACAATTAATGAGGGAGTACTGCAAATGGCGTTTTATGTTTTTTATGCAATCGCGATTGTTGTGCTGATTCTCCACTTCACAGGTTGGCTGAAACGCAAGAATCTGGAGTGGGTGGTGCTGGCGCTTGCGGTTTCGGTATTCCCCGTCGTCATTTTCCTGCGTTAAACGGCACGCACACTCGCACTACTTTGCCAACAGGCTGAGTCCGCTGGCCAGCAGCATCACCGCCAGCACTCTTGCGAACGTCTCACTGTCCACCTTGTTGCCAAGGCGCTCGCCGACCACCGTTCCTGCCCACATCAGTGGCAACAGCATCAGGAACAGCAGCAGCACAGTGCTGCTGTAAAAGCCGGACCAGGCATAACCGCCGATCCGGGCAATCATTTCGAAAAACCACAACGCGGCAACCGTCGCCCGGAATCCGGCGCGGGTCACGCCACGCGCGTTGACATATATCACCACCAACGTCCCGCCGCCGCCACCGAACAGCGTATCGAAAAAGCTGCCGAAGAATCCCGCCGGCCATGCCCAGCGCGATGAACAGCGCAGTTGCGGCAACCCCAGAATGCTGACCGTCAGCATGTACAGCGAATACAGCACCAGAAAACCACCAAGCATGGTCACCAGCACCCGGTTGTCGAGCACGGCGAACAGCCACAGACCGATTACCGCACCGATGATGGTCGGCGGCAGCAGCAACCACAGCTCACGCCAAACCACCTGCCCGTGATCGCGAATCAGCAGAATCACAAACAGCACGAACACCAGCAGGCTGCACAACGGCACTGCGAGTTGCAGCGGTATCGCAAAGGCCAGCAACGGCACCGCGATCATGCCAGCCCCAAAGCCCGACATGCCGCGCACGACAAATGCGCTGAAGATGACCAGCGCCACCCAGGCGAACTGCGCGTAACCCAGATCAGCCATTTTTCATTTAATCAGCAACGCCCCGCCACTTGCCAGCAGAACTGCGCCGACTGCGCGATTGAACCACTCCGGATTGAAGCGACGCACCAGGCGCGCGCCCAACCATGATCCGATCAACATCATCGGCAAAGCTGCCGCGAGCAATACCAATACATTGCGATCATAGAGGCCGAGCACGGCATACCCCACCAGACGTGTCACCCCCTGAAAAAGCATGATCGAAGTAATCGTGACACGGAAAGCATCGCGCCCCAGTCGCAATCCATTGAGGTAAATCACATACATCGGCCCCGCAGCACCGCCGAAAAGGGCGCCAATCAGCCCGGCCGAAGTGCTGGTCAGCACCGCGACCACCGGCAGCCACCGTCTCGGCACATGCACCTCACGGCCGGCGAGCAGCAGCACATACAACGCATACAGCACTACAAAAACACCCAGGGCCCGGCCCAACGGCTGCGGATCGAACAACCCCATCATGTAAAGTCCGATCAACACGCCGATCAGGCTGCCCGGCATGATGTGCCAAATGGCGCGCCAGACAATGTGACGCCAGTCGGCGATGCCGTGTCCGATCGACGACAGCATGTTGAGCACAGTGACCACCGGCACCGTGACCTGCAAGGGAAAGACCAGCGCCAGCAACGGAACAGCGATCGCCCCGCCGCCGAATCCGGTGCCGCCACGAACCGCGAACGCCAGAGTCACCACCAGGGCGCAAAACAACAGTTGCCAGTCCGACAGGGCTTCCATGGCTTCAGTGTCCGGCGCGCATCGCGCGTTTGCCGGCGTGCAAGGCAAAAAGCGTCAGCACGGCAATCACGGCAATGGCGCCAAAAGTCGTCGTATAACTGCCGATCGCCTTGTACAACAGCGTGAACGCAGTAGGACCGGTGAGAATTCCGGCAAAATTCCACACCATCGCTCCACCGGTCACCAGACTGACCTGGCCGGGCGGACTGCGCCGCGCCACCTCAGCGGTATACAGTCCGTTCCAGCCGATGGCCGTGGCACCGAACACGGCATACAACAGCGCGGTCAGCCACACCGGCCAGCCCGGCGCCAGAAAAAATACCGCGACACAGCACGCGACCGACACCAATGTCAGGTACTGCAACGCCGCCATGCAATCCCCGCTGCGGTCGGCAACCCAGCCCCAGGCGATACGGCCGAGCACGCCGAATATCTGCGCCACCGACAGCATCAGCCCGGCTTCGACCAGCGTGTAACCGCCCTCGCCGACCAGCATCACTACGGTAAACGTGCTGACGCACAACTGGATGAACGCCAGACAGAAAGCCGCAACACCCAGCCAGCGCAATGCCGGCATACTCCACACCAACCGCACGCCATCGAACACACGGGCTTGCACCGGCAAATCCGGACGCCGGTCATCATCCCAGGCTCGGCGGGACGGCTGTATCACGAGCAGCGTGATCAGGCACGACGCCAGCACCAGCGCGAGCGCCCAGCGCCAGCCCCAGGTCAGCGTGACGGCCGGCGCAATCAGCGCCATCAGCGCCCAGGCCAGCGGCACGCCGGTCTGCTTCAGGGAAAAAATGAAATTGCGGTGCTGCGGCGGGCTGAAACGGAACAGCAGATGCGCCGCCGCCGGCAGGTTTATGCTCATCGCTGCGCCGATAAAAATAGAGGCAACAACCAGTGACCAGACACTGCCATACAGGGCAATCGCCATGCCCAGCACGCAACAGGCCATGCCGAACTGTGTCGTTCGGCAGCCGCCGTAACGCGCGACCATCCAGGTGAACAACATCGAACCCAGCATCGCCGCGCCGTAGATCACGCTCATCTGGTAACCGATCAACGACGCTTCGACGCCAAGGTTGCGTGCAAGCTCCGGGGCAATCACCGGAAACACGGCCGCCCCCATCGCGCCGGCGACCTGCGCCGCGGTGGTTGCCGCCACTACTGCGGCGACCGTACGCGCCGGATAAGCTTCTGCCTTCATGCTCATGACTTGCGGTCCGCGCGTACCGCAAAAGCGGCGAGTGTTGCGCTGATCAGCGCGCCCACCGCCAGATAACCAAACATCGCCGTGTAGCTGCCGATGCTGCGATAGACCACAGCGAAAAGTGCAGGCCCGATGAGAATGCCGGCAAAAATCCATACCATCACGCCGCCGGTCGCAACGCTGACCATGCCTGGAGGACTCAGCCGCGCAATCTGTGCATGCATGACCCCGTTCCAGCCGTAGGCAACGACGCCGAACAGCGCGTAGAACAGTCCAAGCGCAAACGTCGGCCATGTCGTTGAAATGAATACGCTGCCCACACATCCAGCCGCCGCGGCGACGCTGGTCAGCGTCAGTATCGCTATGGCATTACCACTGCGATCGGCAATCCAGCCGAACGTCAGCCGGCCGGCCATGCCCGCAATCTGCACCAGAGAAAGCATCACGCCTGCCGCCACCAGACTGTAACCGACGTCATGCACCAGCAGATTGACGGTGAACGTGCCCACACAGAGTTGCACCAGCGAGAAAAAAAACGCTGCAATCCCCAGATAACGCAATGTCGGATACCGCCACAGCACAATCACGCCGGTCAGCAGATGGGTCTGGCCCGCAGCATGCGGGTCGCGGTCGTCGTCCCAGAACCGCCGCCACCGCTCCAGTGCCAGTGCGGTCGCAATCGCATAAGCCAGTATCACCAGCAGCGGTACCTGCCAGCCAAAAGACAATGTCATTGTCGGCGCCACCAGCGCGATCGCTGCCCAGCCCAGCGGCACGCCGGTCTGCTTGATCGAAAAAATCAGGTTGCGATGTTGCGAAGGACCAAAACGGAACAGCAGGTGCGCGGCGCCGGCAGCGGCCAGCGCATTGCTGGTGCCAATGCATAGCGCCGCCAGGGGCATCAGCCATAACTCGCCAGCCAGTGCTGCAATCATGCCCGCGGCCGACAGCCACAACGCAACCTGCATGGCCCGGCATGCCCCCCAGCGCAGGACCACGGGACCAACCATGCCGGAGGCCAACATGGCGGCGCCGAACAGCAGGCTGATCTGATAGCCCACGTAAGAAGCATCAATATCGAGCATGCGCGCAAGGTATGGCGCCATCACCGGAAAAATCGCAATCCCCATCGCCGACGCGATCTGCGCCGCAGTCGTGGCCAGCACAACGACTGCAACCGAAGGCTGCAGTCCGGAAACCGCACCCTGGGGTGCCGCCGGATTCATGCGGTGCTCCGGCCGCGCGCTGCTGCGCGCTGCGCCAATACCAGCATTCCGAGCGCAGCCAAGGCCACGCCCGGAACCAGCAGAAAGGTCTTGCTGTAACTGCCAATGCCGCCATAAGCCGCAGCAAATGCGGCGGGACCGATCAGCACACCGGCAAATACAAAGAAAGTGGTTCCGGCGGCCACCACGCTGGCCATTCCCTGCGGGCTGAGTCGCGCGGCTTCCGCGTGAAATACGCCGTTCCAGCCCACCGCCGTGGCGCCAATGATGAAAAACAGCAGGTAAATCATCATCCGGTTCCAGCCCGGATCGAAATACACCAGTACCAGCGTCGAGGCCAAAGTCACCAAGCAGATGATCATCAGCACGGTCAGGCTGCTGCCCAGTCGGTCGGCCAGCCAGCCCCAGCAGATGCGTGACGCCGAACCGCCAACCTGCACCACCGACAGCAATACGCCCGCCTCCACCAAACCCAGTCCGCCCTCGGCCACCAGATAAATCACGGTAAAACTCAGTACGATGCGCTGGATGCCGGAAAAAACCATCGCCACCAGGGAAATCCAGCGCAGGCTGCGCTGCCGCCAGACCAGCGGCACGCCGCCAAATGCGGCCTTTTTGCCGCCGCCGTCGCCGCGCTGGTCACTGTCCCAGTGCGCGCGATGACGCTGGATGACAACCAGCAACACGACAATCAGCGCCCCAACCACAAGCAGCGACCAGCGATATCCGAAATGCACGGCAATACCCGGCGCCGTCAGCGCGGTGATGACGCCGCCGACGGGCACACCGGTCTGTTTGATCGAGAACATGATGTTGCGTCGCTCGGGCGGCGTGTAAGTGACCAGCATATGGGCTGCAGCGGAATTGATCATGCCCATCCCGATCCCGATTGCGGCCGAACCGAACGCAATGGCCACAACATCAGGCACTGCAAACAGGGCCATGCCCAAGCCGCAGCACAAAATCGACAACTGGGTGGCGCGGGCCCCGCCATAACGCAGAACAACATTGCCGCCGATCATGGTCGCCAGTGTTGCCACGCCAAAAGTCAGACTCACCTGATAACCGATCAAAATCGGGCTGACGCCCAGCGCTTCGGCCAGTTTGGGCGCGATCGTGGGTAGCAGGATGTTCGACATCGCCACGATCATCTGGGCGATGGTCGCAACGGCAAGAACCGTCCAGGGGCCGGGCATGGCAACAGCTTTCATCACGACCGGTCTTTTGAGGGAAAACTTAAATTCGGAGGAATACTGGCATTGTGGTGAGTGCGGCAGTCCGGCGCAAGGCGGGTTTTCACGATGCGGTCTTAAGGAACCGGCTGCGATGATTTCGCAACCTCGGAATGTCCGCGATAAACCCAGTGCCGTACCATTGACATGTCAGATATCAACTTCTAAGATTTCACAAAATGGCCGCTACCGTCAAAACCATCCCCCTGCTCAGTGAGCGCGCGTATGAACGCGTGAAACACGACATCATCTGCTGCCTGTTCGCGCCGGGAAGCGAAATCTCCGAGGCCCGGTTGTGCGCCCAGTACAAACTGGGCAAGGCGCCGGTGCGCATGGCGCTGTCGCGTCTGGCCCATGACGGTCTGGTGCGCGCGATCCCGCGCCGCGGCTACATGGTCACCCCGGTCACGCTGAAAGACATCCAGGACGTTTTCGAACTGCGGCTGCTGCTGGAACCGCCGGCCGCGAGACTCGCCGCCGGCAAGGTGGATGCCAAACGCCTGCGCCTGCTCGACGAAATCTGCCGTGCTGGCTACCAGTCCGATGAACCCAAAAGCATCGCGCGCTTTCTGGAAGCCAACAAGGAATTCCATGTGGCAATTGCGCAGGCGGCGGACAATACCCGCTTGGTGCATTCGATCGATCAGTTGCTCGACGAAATGACCCGACTGCTGCATCTGGGCCTCGGCGTGCGCAACCGGTCCCGGGAAATGCAGCACGAACATCGCACGCTGCTGCGCGCGCTGGTGCGCGGCGACGGCACGATGGCGGAACAGATCTGCCGCGAACAGATTGAAACCGCCCGCGACATGGTGCTCAAAGCCATCATGAACAGCAGCGCCGTGATGAATTTTGCGCTCACCGCCGACGCCTGACCATGCAAACGCCGCTGCAACAATTGGTCCATCGTCTTGACGCCGCGGTTGCCGCCCCGCAGGAGGGCCTGCCGGACGCCGTGACTGCCGCCCTGGGCGAGGCTGTAGCAGCCGGTGCATGGCTGTTGCCTGAACAACAGCGCGCCAGCCATGACCATTACGCCCGACACGTGATTTATGCCGACCCCGAAGACCGCTACACCATCGTCTCGATTGCCTGGGGCAGCGGCCAGCAAAGCCCCATCCACGGACACCACACCTGGTGCGGCGTGGCGGTCTACCGTGGCACGGTGGTCGAAACGTTCTACGAAACCGCCGGCAATAATGCCCCGCCCCGCGCACTGCGCAGCACGGTACGGTGGCCCGGCACACTGAGCTTTGATGCCGACCTCACCGGCGTGCACCGCATCGCCAATACCACACAGGATGTGGCGGTTTCCATTCATGTTTACGGCGTCGGCGGAGCACGCATCGCCACCGACGTCAACCGCGTTTTGGGTTAGGCGAATCGCGGATCAGGATTCATAATTACACTGTTGCCGAAGCGCACTCCGCGCTTGCCCCCGGCACAGCCTCACCAATATCACCCAACGGAGAAATGCAATGAAAGCAGTCGTCCTTCGCGAACACGGCGGTCTCGACAAACTGGAATACGTGACCGACTTTCCCGATCCCACGGTCTGCGAAGGCCATGTCGTCATCCGGGTTAAAGCCACCTCGTTCAACTATCACGATGTATTCACGGTGCGCGGCATGCCCGGCATCAAGGTGCCGTTCCCGATGATCATCGGCCTTGACTTGGCCGGCGAAATCCTCGAAGTCGGTGCCGGCGTCACGGGCTGGAAAGCTGGAGACCGCGTTCTGGTCAATCCGCTGAACAAGAAAAAAGGCCTGATGGGCGAAATGATGCATGGCGGCCTCGCCGAAAAATGCCTGGTTTCCGCTGATCAGCTGATCAAGATGCCGGACAACGTCAGTTTTGAGCAGGCCGCTTCGCTGCCCGTGGCCTACGGCACCGCCCACCGCATGATCATCACCCACAACACCATCAAGAAGGGCGACAAGGTGCTGGTACTGGGCGCCAGCGGCGGGGTCGGCACCGGCTGTGTGCTGCTCGCCAAGATGCTCGGCGCGGAAGTCATTGCCTGTGCATCCAGCGCCGACAAGATCCAGCGCCTCAAGGACCTGGGCGCCGATCACGTGATCAACTACAAGGAAACCGACTTCTCGAAGTGGGCTGTCGAGAAATTCGGCAAACCGCAGCGCCGTAACTATGAGGGCGGTGTCGACGTGGTGATCAACTTCACCGGCGGCGATACCTGGGCGCCGTCGCTGAAATGCGTCAAGCGCGGCGGCAAGATTCTGGTCTGCGGCGCCACTGCTGGCTACGACCCCAAGGAAGACCTGCGCTACATCTGGAGCTTCGAACTCCAGGTCGTCGGCTCGAACAGTTTCTACGACGACAACCTGAAAGCACTAATGGATCTGATCCAGGAAGGCAAGATGAAGCCGGTGATCGACGAAGTGCTGCCGCTGGAAAAAGCCGCGCAGGGTCTGAAGCTGATCGAAGACCGCGAGGTCTTCGGCAAAGTCATCATCACCCCCTGAACGGAAAATCATGGCTGTTCCCCGTCCTGAACCACGGGGTTACCCAGGCAATCTGGGGACCCCGTTCAGCGCGCATGCCGACAGCACACGCGCCGCCCTGATCGACCTGCGCGACCCCGGGTCAGCGCGGGAGCACAGCTTTGCCGGTCTCGATGCACAGGCTGATGCTGTTGCGCGCGGACTGATCCGCCGCGGCCTGAAGGCCGGCGACCGTATCTGCATCCTCTCACTGAACCGCACCGAGTTCGTCACCACCCTGCTCGGTGCGATGCGCGCCGGCGTGATTCCGGTACCGGTCAACATCAAGTTGGCCGCCGAAACCGTGCGCTACATTGCCGCTGATGCTGGCGCAAGGCTGGCCTTTTGCGAATCGGCATATTGTCATCTGCTTCCGCCTGAATTGCCCACAATCGCCTTTGATGGCAAGGATGCGTTCGCAGACTTTCTCGACGCCGGTCCGTTCACCCCGGTCGAGCCCGGCCCCGATACCATCGCCATCCAGCCCTATACCTCGGGCTCGACCGGAAAGCCCAAAGGCGTGCTGCTCAGCCATTACGGCCAGAACTGGAGCCGCCGGATACTGGCGCACACCCGCGGCACCCGCGAGCAGGACGTCATCCTCGTCGCCGCACCGCTTTATCACAAGAATGCGTTGAACGCGATCAAACAGGGCCTGACTGCCGGCGCCACCCTGGTGCTGATGCCGCAGTTCAATGTGGAACACTACATTGCAGCGATACAACGCTTTCACTGCACAGTGATTTCCGGCGTGCCGACGATGATCTCGATGCTGCTGGCGCGCAGGGATCTGCTCGCCAACACCGACACCACGTCGGTGCGCACGGTGATGATGGGCTCGGCGCCCTCCTCGCCGCAGTTGCTGGCCGATATACGCTTGCATTTCCCCAACGCCGAACCCCTGGTGGTCTACGGCGTGACCGAAGGCGGCCCGGTGCCGCTGGGACCGCATCCTGACAACAAACCGCGCCCGACGGGCTCCATCGGCGTACCCTATCCCGGCACGGAAGCGAAGCTGATCAACGGATCGGCTGCCGACGAAGGTGAACTGCTGCTCAAAAATCCCGGCATCCTGCTGGGTTACCACAATCTCCCGGACGAATCAGCGAAACGGCTGCAGGGCGGCTGGTATCACACCGGCGATGTCTGCCGCCGCGATGCCGACGGGTTTTACTATTTCGTCGGTCGCACCGACGACATGTTTGTCTGCGGCGGCGAAAACATCTTCCCGATCGAAGTGGAGCGCCTGCTGGAACGCCACCCGGCCGTGCACCAGGCCTGCGTCATGCCCTTCAGCCACGAACTCAAAGGCCAGGTTCCTTATGCCTTTATCGTGCTGCGCAGCGGGCAGCCAGCGACTGAAGACGGGATCCGCCAGTTCGCGCTGACCCATGGCCCGGTATACCAGCACCCGAGACGCGTGTTTTTCCTCGAACAACTGCCGCTGGCCGGCACCAACAAGATCGACCGCGACCGGCTGCGCAGCATCGTCGCAGCCGCCGGCAGCAGTGCTGAGAAGAATTCATCAACAGCCTGATAATTTATAGGTTGCGCCCTGTCACCCCGTAGTCTTCAATCCTGAATCGAACCGGAGTCTTATAATGACCGACACCAAACCTTCCATCGAACAACTGCAGAAACTGATCAGCCGCGGTCCGTTCAACCAGTGGCTCAATTTCACCTTTCTCAAGGCCGACGAATCGGGCATCGAGGTCAAGGCGACGTGGCGCGAAGAGTGGGTAGTCAACCCCGAGCGCAAATACACCCACGGTGGCATCCTCGCTGCGATCGTGGATGTTGTCGCCGACTACGCAATTGCCGCGCAACTGGGACGGCCGGTTCCGACCATCGACATCCGCGTCGATTATCACAAGGCGGCCATGCCCGGCGACCTGACCGCCAAGGGCCGCGTCGTGCGCAGCGGCAGCCAGTATTCGACTGCAGAGGCCTATGTCTATGACAAGGACGGCGCATTGGTCGCCAGTGGCCGCGGCACCTACTTCACCGCGCCTCCCAAATAACGGTGATTAGGTGACGGGGTGATTAAGTAAATAAGTAAAAACCCGGTACTGGCACGACAATCACCTGATTACCTAATCACTTAATCAACATTTACCCGTTACCACTCACCCATCACGCCTCACCCAAAAATGCCTGAAGTTCTCGAAAACCGGATTCACGCCCGCGGCACCACCCGCATGCTGCGGCTCGACCTGCTGCTGCAGCGGATTGCCCTGGTCGGCACCATCCTCGGCGTGTGGTGGGTGCTGGCGCTGGGCGTGCCGCACTACATCCTGCCCGGCCCGGTCCGGGTATGGACGGCATTGACGCAAATATCGTCCAACGGCGATCTGTGGAGCAATCTGGGCATCACGCTGGGCCGAGTCGGCGCCGGCTTCATTCTCGCCACGGTGATCGGCCTGCCCCTCGGCATTGTGTTCGGTGCCAACCGCCGTCTCGGTGAATTTTTCGAGCCCGTCATACCCGTAATGAATACCGTTTCATCCGCGATCTGGGCGATTTTTGCGATCATCTGGTTCGGCGTGTCGAATGCCACCACGATCTTTGTCGTGTTCATGACCGCGATGCCGCTGATCATCACCAACGTCTGGCAGGGTACGCGCACAGTCAACGCCGACTTCATTGAACTGGCTCATGTACTGCGCATGCCATCGTGGAAAGTGATGGTCAAAATCTACCTGCCGACCATCCTGCCCTATTTCTTCTCGGGTGCGCGCCTCGCCTTTGGGTTCGGCTGGCGGGTGTCCCTGGTCGCGGAAACGCTGGGCTCGTCGAGCGGTGTAGGATACCGGCTGCGCCAGGCCGCCGACCTGATCCAGACCGACCAGGTATTCGCCTGGACCCTGACCCTGGTGGTGATGATGGCCGCGCTCGAAATGGGCGTATTGCGCCCGCTGGAAGACCACCTGTTCCGCTGGAAAAAGGAAGCAGAAAACCAATGAGCACCCCGCGCAGCAGCAAGCCGCCCCGTCGCCTTATCGTCGCTATGACCGGCGCATCGGGCTCGGTCTACGGCATCCGTATCCTCGAACGCCTGCGTGAAATCGGCGGCTGGGAAACCCATCTGGTCGTGTCCGAGGCCGGCGTGCTCAATGCCTTTCAGGAATACGGCATGGACCGCAAGGCCCTGCACAAACTCGCCGACGTCACTCACAACGTACGCGACATCGGCGCCACCATCGCCAGCGGCTCGTTCCTGACCGCCGGCATGGTCGTCGCACCGTGCTCGATGAAAACGCTGGCCGGTGTCGCCCACGCCTTCGCCGACAACCTGATCACCCGCGCCGCCGACGTGATCCTCAAAGAAAGGCGCCGGCTGGTGCTGATCACCCGCGAGACGCCGCTGAATCTCGCGCACATCCGCAACATGGAAATGGTGACGTTGATGGGCGGCGTGATTTTCCCGCCGGTACCGGCCTTTTACAGCGGCGGGAAAACCGTCGATGACCTGGTCAACCATTCGGTCGGCCGCGTGCTTGACCTGTTTGACGTTGAACACAACAGCATTCCGCGCTGGGCAGGCGTCACCGGCCCCGCCGATCTCAAGGAAAAGAAAAAATAATGAAAGAAGCGACGAAGCCACTACCTTACGCCAACGAAACCTTCCGCGGTTTTCTGGATCGCCTGCGTACCGAAAAAGAACTCGTCGACATCAAACAGCCGGTGGACAGCCGGCACATCGCGACCCTCGTTGATCAGGCCGACAAGGCGCTGCTGTTCCATAACGTCATCGGCTACAAGATGCCGGTAGTATCGGGAATCATCCGCTCGCAGAAACGCGCCATCATGTCGATGGGTTGCGAGACCTATCCGGAAATTGAATTCCGGCTGGAGCGCGGTATCGAAAAACCGATCCCGCCGCGCTATGTCGAATCCTGCGCCGCCAAACAGGTGATCAAGATTGGCAAGGATGTCGATCTGTTCAGCCTGCCAATCCCCATGTTCTCGATTTACGACGGCGGCCCGATGATCACCGCCGGCATCACCATCGCCCGCGATCCCGAATACGGCCTGAATTCCGGCATCTACCGCTTCATGGTCAAGGAAAAAAACCTGACCGGCATCGACATCGTCACCCCCAACAACATGCGGCTGTTTGCGCAGCGCGCCTTCGAAGCCGGCAGACCGCTGCCGATTTCGATCTCCATCGGCAACCATCCTTTCGAAAACCTCGGCTCCGGTTTCCGCGCGCCGCTGGGCACCGATGAAATGAGCATCGCCGGCGGCATCCGCGGCGCGGCCATCGAACTCGCGCAGTGCGAAACCATGGACCTGCCGTGCATTGCCGACTCCGAAATCGTGCTCGAGGGCGAAATCCTGCCGACCGGCTGGACCCAGCCCGAAGGCCGCTTCGGCGAATTCACCCGGCTGATGGGTGGCTTGCACTGGAACCCCGTGGTACGCATCAACGCCATCACCATGCGCCGCGATGCAATCTATTACGCGCTGCACATGCCCTGGGAAAACACCTGGCTGATGGCGCCGACGCGTTACACCCAGATCCGTCGCGCACTGAAAACCGCCGGCGTGCAGGTCAAGGACATCAATGTCACGCTCGGCGGCTGCGGCATGTGGCACGCGGTAGTCTCGATTAAAAAACAGGCCGGCGAAGGCAAAAACGCATTGCTCGCGGCGCTGTCGGTGATGGACCTGAAGCACGTCGTGGTGGTCGATGACGACATCGACGTATTCAATGCGATGGACGTCGAATGGGCCATCGCCACCCGCGTGCAGGGCGACAAGGACATCATGATCATCCCGGGAAGCCGCGCCAAGCCGCTGGACCCCAGCCTCGCAGTCATGCCGCCCGGCGTGGTACCCACCGGCGCCAAGGTCGGCATCGACGCGACGATTTCCGAGGGTATTCCGCGCGAGCGTTTTGAGCGTATCGCCTACGCCTATACCGACCGCGCAAAGATCAACGACTACTACTCCGGCAAAGCCGACACCGTGCAGCAGGCAGCGTCCGGTGATGCCGCCGTGACTGAACTCGCGGCAAAAATCGTCGCCGTCATTGAAAAAACGCCGAAGTATTATTCAGAGCTGGCCGAACAGTTCGCCGAATATGATTTCCAGACGGTCGCGCGTACCCTGGGCAAGCTGCATGAAGACGGCACCCTTTGGCAGGACCCGCGCGGCCGCATGTGCCTGCGCAATTCCGCTTTCGCCGCCAAACCGCCGGTCAAAGGCCCGTGACATGAACACCGCGGTCGCCGCCCCGGCTATTCCGACGGAAACCGGCGCCATTGCGGTGCGCGGTGTCAGCAAATGGTTCAAGACGGCTGATGGTTCGCCGCTGCAGGTTCTGGCCGACATAAACCTGACGATACCGGTGCGCACGATCGTCGCCATCCTCGGCGCTTCCGGCTGTGGCAAATCGACGCTGCTCAACATCATTTCCGGGCTGGTTACGCCGGAACAGGGTGAAGTGCTGATCAACGGCACACCCTCACGAAAATTCAGCGACTGGCGCAGCGTCAGTTACATGTTCCAGGAAGACCGCCTGCTGCCGTGGCGCACTGCCCTGCATAACGTTGAATTCGCGCTGGAGGCCGGAGCCATGCTGCGCTCGGAGCGCCAGACCCGCGCGCGCGAAGCGTTGCGACTGGTCGGACTCGAAGCGTTTGCCGACGCATTTCCGTATCAGCTTTCAGGCGGCATGCGCAGTCGCGTCGCCCTCGCCCGCAGTCTGGTGCTGGAACCGTGCATCCTGCTGATGGATGAACCGTTCTCGCGACTCGATGCGCTGACCCGTGCGCAAATGCACGATGAACTGCTGCGCATCCAGCAACTCAAGCAGATGACCATCGTCTTCGTCACCCACGACGTCGAAGAAGCGGTGGTGCTGGCCGACACCGTGGTAGTCATGGCGCCGCGGCCCGGACGCATCCGTGATCAAGTGCCGATTGCGCTGCTGCGACCGCGCGACGCCACCGAAGCCGCTACCGCACGCCTAGCACATCAACTTAAATCATTGATTTAATTATATTTATCATAAAGGAGCTGTGATGAAACCGATGCACCTGTTCAGGGCCGTTGCCTTAGCCCTGCTGCTGGCCACCGCTCCGGCGCAAGCGCAGAAAATCAAGGTGGGTTACTGGACCAGCGGCTTCAGCCTCGGCTTCGGCGCAGTGATGGAGCAGATGAAGTTTGCGGAAAAAGAAGGCCTCGACGTCGAATGGGTGAAGTTCGCCGAAGTCAACGGACCGACCCGCGCCATCGTGCCGCAGACCATCGACCTCGCTTTCGGCGCCCCCTCCACCGCCTCGATGAGCATCGCCGCCGACGGCGTGCCGGTTAAAATCGTTCTGGCGTCGCAGATTGCCGAAGCGCAGATCGTCGTGCCCGTCGGTTCGCCAATCAAGAGCGTGGCCGATCTCAAAGGCAAAAAAATCGGCATGTCGCCACCGGGCAGCGCCACCCATGCCATCGCCACTTCGATCCTGCAGGGCGTCTACGGTCTGAAATCCGGCGACTACAGCGTAGTGCCGGGCAACGAAGGCCGCCTCGCCCAGTTCCTGCTGCAAAAGGAAGTCGATGCCGCGGTAATCCGTTCGGTGACCATCGCCCAGATGAGCGACGACCTCAAACTGACCTATCTCGCCAGCGTGGTCGATGACTGGAAAAAACTGACCAAGGTCAACGCCGCACCGATACTTGCCGTCACCATCGTGCACAGCGATTACGTCGCCAAAAACCCCGAAGCTGTCGCCAAATTCATCGCCGCAATGCGCAAGACGCTGGAATACGGCTCGAAAAACAAGGACCGCGTTGCCGAAATGCTGCAGAAGGCCGCGAATATGAACGCCGTCGATGCCAAGGCCTATGCCGCGCAATGGGACGGCGCTTATATGGCCAGCTTCGAGGCCTCGGACGTTTCGTCACTGAAACGCATGCAGGAGATCGTCAAGGCCGCCGGCGCTGCGAAAAGCGATCCGCCCGAAGCCGCCTTCCTGACCGCACCGTACCAGCGCGCCAAGCAGATCAAATAATCCGCAGCCTGATGTCGATCAAAAAGATGTCGATCAAAAAACTGCATCTGCATATCGAGAACACGCGCAAGAAGGCGAGCATTTTCCATACGCTGCCCGCGCACTGGGCAGCCGCCTGTACGCGCCATCGTGCACTGGCGCGCAGGATTGACGTCAGCTTCGGCTGGGATGGCGACGTACTGGAAACCGCGCTGTCCAATGTCGATCTGCTGATCGGCGTGCCCGGGAAACGCGACAACCTCGCCGTCCGCGCGCCTCGGCTGAAATGGCTGCACGCGACATCCGCCGGCGTTGACGGTGTGCTGCCGCTGGACTGGCTGCCGCGCGGCGTGTTCTTCACCAACAACAGCGGCGCGCACGGGCGCAAGGCCGAGCAGTACATGACCATGGCCTATAACCTGCTCAATTCGCGCATGCCGGCGATCATGGCCAACCAGCACCAGCATCATTGGGAAGCGCTATTCTCGCCCAACCTAACCGGTAAGACCGCGGTGATCATCGGCCTCGGCGACCTCGGCGAAGCCGCTGCGCGTGCTGCACAAAAGATCGGCCTCAAAGTCATTGGCGTGCGGCGCAGTCTGCAGAAGAACCGCCATGCCGACAAAATCGTCACCTACAAACAGCTCGACAAAGTGCTGCCGCTGGCGGATTTTGTTGTGCTCGCCGTGCCCTTGACCGACGAAACCCGTGGTCTGCTCAGCGCCGCGCGCATGGATCTGATGAAACCTACCGCTGGCGTGATCAACATCGCCCGCGGACCGGTTGCCGACTACAAGGCACTTGAAGCGCGCCTGCGCGCCGGCAAACTCGGCGGCGCAATACTGGATGTTGTTGATCCTGAACCGTTGCCCGCCGCTGCCTCGCTGTGGACCACGCCCAACCTGATCATTACGCCGCATATTTCCTGTGACGACGGCGAGCATTACATCGATATTTCACTCGACCTCTGGTTCGAGAATCTCGAGCGCTTTCTTGCCGGTAAAACGCTGAAACGGCGTATCGACGCGAAGCTGGGTTACTGAACCATGACGGCGGCAGCACCGATCCCCGCTTCACAGCCTCCTTCTCCGGGAAAACTCAACATCGATCATGTCGCGCACTTCGTGCCGCACATCGATGCCGCGAGTTCAGCGCTGGAACAGGCCGGCTTCACACTGACGCCGTTCTCCGCACAATCCCATCGGCTGGAACCCGGTGGTCCGCTGGTACCCGCCGGCAGCGGCAACCGCTGTGTGATGCTGCGCGAAGGTTATCTGGAATTCCTCACCCCCACTGCAGACACACCGATTGCCAAGCAGCTGCGTACAGCGATCCAGCGTTATACCGGTTTGCATCTGATCGCCTTCGGCACCGCGGACGCCGAAGCCGACCATGCGCGCCTTGAAAAAAACGGCTTCACGCCGCTGCCGACAGTGGCCCTGCAGCGCCAGATCGGCACCGAACATGGCGACGAAACCGCGCGTTTTTCCGTGGTACGCGTAGCGCCGGGCAGGATGGCTGAAGGCCGCATCCAGTATTGTCAGCAGCACACGCCGCAATGGCTGTGGCAGGACCGCTGGACCCGGCACGCCAACGGCGCACGTGGACTCGCCGCGGTGATTCTTTGTGTCGCCGACCCTCAGGAAGCCGCACAGCGTTATGCACAGTTCACCGGCCTGTTCGCACAACTGGAGCACGGACAATGGCGCATCGACACCCAGCGCGGCGCGCTGATGTTCAGGTCGCCGGAACAATTGCAGCAATCGCTGGGCGTCACCGCACCTGCGCTGCCGTGGATTGCCGGTTATGTACTGACCGTCGACGACATCGCGGCAACCCGCACCCGGCTTGTTGCCGGCAATTGCGGCGTGCGCGAAATTGATGGCGGGCGATTGCTGCTTGAATGGCCCAATGCTGTCAGCGGCTTCATCGTGTTTCAGGCGGCTGGCGCGCCGCCACCCTCCCTGGCTTAATCACAACCATTTGTTTTTATTGAGAACATGAAATACTCTGAAACCGTCGATGTCATCGTGCTGGGTTTTGGTCTGGGTGGCGGCATCGCCGCGCTGAATGCCGCACAGACCGGCGCTAAAACGCTTTTGCTGGAAAAATCCACAGTACCTGGCGGACTGTCGATCTGCTCTTATGGTGCGGTGCGTAGCGCACACGATCCCGAGCAGGCTTTCGCCTATCTGCAGACTACCAATGGTGGCCGCACACCGGATGATGTCGTCCGCGCACTGGCCGATGGCATGTGCGGGCTCGAAGCTTATGTGCGTGAACTGGCGCAAATCAACGACGCCCGTGTCATCACCTCAGTCGAAGAAAACGAGGAGCGAGAGAAAGCCGGTGATCCTTACCGTCGGCAGATCCGCGGCAACTATCCGCTGCCCGGCACCGACACCTTCTATCACACGTCCGTCGTCGATGTGCCCGGCTTTGATGCGCGTAAGGACTATCCTTGGGCCAATGGCGCGCCCAACGGCCCGAAACTCTTTAAAGTGGTGCACGACAACGTCATTGCTGCGGGCGTCGACATCCGCCTGGGCGTTGGCGCGCAGCGCCTGATCACCGATCCTTCGACTCGCGAGGTGCTCGGCGTCACCGTGCTGCAGGACGGCGAGGAACACCATATCGCCGCACGGCGCGGCGTGATCATTGCCACCGGCGGCTTCGAAGGCAATGCCGACATGAAAGCACAGTTTCTCGAAACACACCCGGTGTTCAACGCCGCCGCACGCCACAATACCGGCGACGGCATCCGCATGGCGCAGGATCTTGGCGCAGCGTTATGGCATATGTGGCACATCCATGGCGCCTACGGTTTCCGCCATACCGATCCGGCTTATCCCTACGGCATCCGTGCCAAACGTTTTCCCGACTGGTTTCCCGGGGATGCAGACAAGGTCAACCTGAAAATGGCGTGGATCCTGCTGGATCACGGCGGCCAGCGCTTCATGTCCGAATACCAGCCCTACACCCAGGACACCGGCGTGCGCCCTTTGTCGCACTTCGATCCGATCACGCAAAAAGCCTCACGCAACCCGGCCTATATGATCTGCGATGACATCGGCCGCCAGATGTATCCGCTGGGCAAAGCCACCTCCAACGACGAGGGCCTGCGCTATGACTGGAGCGACAACAATTTGCAGGAGGTGGAAAACGGCATCATCAAACGCGCTGACACACTGGGCGAACTGGCAAAAAAACTGGGGCTCGATGCGAGCACCGTAAAAACCTCGGTCGCCCGCTGGAATGCGCTGTGTGCCGCTGGCAAGGATACGGATTTCGAACGCCCCGCCGGCAGCATGCTGCCCATTATCAAACCACCGTTCTACGGATCAACGATGTGGGCAGTGATCTCCAACACCCAGGGCGGCCCGGTGCATGATGCACAGTCGCGCATCATCGACGTTTACGGCAAACCGATACCACGGCTTTATGCCGCCGGCGAATGCGGTAGCTCATTTGGCCACCTCTACCTGTCGGGCGGCAATATTGCGGAGTGCGTGGTCACCGGACGGATTGCCGGATGCGGCGCTGCTGTCTTGCAACCGCTGCAGCAACACTGAGTCACGGCTACAAATCAGCCTTGATACCGGCCGTTTTCACGATCTTCGCGTACTTGCCGATATCCGACTTGATCGTTGCAGTGAACTGCTCCGGACTGCCGCCGATCGGCTCGTAACCCAGCGCTCCCAGCCGCTGCACGACATCGGCTGATTTCAGGCTGGACGCAATGGCGGTGTTAAGCCGCACAACCAACGGCTTTTGCACACCCTCCGGTGCGACCACGCCAAACCAGGGCGAAATGTCGTAGCCAGGCAATCCTGATTCGGCGATGGTCGGGATTTCCGGTGCCGAAGCAAGCCGTTTGGCGCTGGTGACGCCGATGACGCGCAATTTGCCGACGCCGGCATGCGGCCGGATCAGGGCCAGATCGGCAAACATCATATCGATCTGACCGGAGATGACGTCAGTCAATGCCGGCGCCGTGCCTTTGTACGGCACATGCAGGATATCGGCCTTGGCCAGCGCATTGAACAGCTCGGCGGCCAGGCTCGACATGCTGCCCATGCCGGACGAGCCGTAACTCAGGTAGCCCGCCTTTTTCGCGGCAATCGGCACTAGCTCCCTGACTGTTTTGGCAGGCACTGTCGGATTGATCGCCAGCGCGTAAGGCACCAGCGCGACGTTGATGACCGGCGTGAAATCCCTGACCGGATCGTATGACAGCTTTTCATAAAGACTGGGGGCAACCGCGAGATTGCTGGTGCCACCCATGGCAATGCCGTAACCGTCCTTGGGCAATCGCGCCGCGGCTTCAAGGCCAATGGTGCCGCCGGCGCCGCCGCGGTTTTCGACAATGACCTGCTGCCCCCACTGCTCGGTCAGCTTTTGACCGACCAGACGACCCAGAATGTCATTGGGTCCGCCCGGCGCAAACGGCACGATCAGCTTCATCGGTTTGGACGGAAATTGCTGGGCCTGCGCGATGCCGCCGGATGCGGTCAACGCCAACGAAACTCCCAGATACAACGACGATGCAAACGTTTTCATGGAATACCCCTGATGACAATTCTCAGCAGAATAAAAGCAAGCATCGTGCCCATGGTCCACGCCGTGTGGTGAGGATGCACGGGCCAAAAAGTGCATTTACATCGTGCATGGTGACCAGCAACCGCTCCATGGAAGTGCAGCGATCGCGACGGAACGACTGTTCAGGACAAAAGCATCAAGACTGCCGCTGCAGCACCCGATGCGCCGACCAAACGTACCACAAGCCGATGGCGGCAGGCACGGACAGCAAGGCGAATGTCAGCGTGTAATCGCCGCTCAGCAAGAAAACGTTGGCGCAGGCGATCGGCCCTATCGCCTTGCCGGTGTTGACATAGACCAGCGCACCGCCGGTCAGCGGGCTGATCTGCTCGCGCGGCACGATGCGCGCGATCTCGGCCAGAAACGCGCCATTCCAGCCGCTGGCGGTGGAACCCATCACAAAAAATAATGCGCAGGCCGCGGCCATCGGCCAGTCCGGCGTCAATGCAATACACAGCAGGGACGAGGCCACCATGACCACGCCGAGAATGACCATGGCCGCAAAGGCGTTACCCAGGCGATCCGCCATCCAGCCCCAGAAAATGCGCCCGGCGACGCCGCCGACCTGCGAGGCCGTCAGCACAAATCCTGCGGCGATCAAATCCCAGCCCAGTGCTTCATTGAACAGAATGACGGTGAACGTAGTGATGCCGAACTGCACGACCACAAAACAACCGCCGCAGATCGACAGCCCACGCAGTGCCGGATGACGCCAGACCGCCAGCACGCCGCTGAAGGGATTGCCGCCGATCGGCGCCTTGGGATCACGGTCGGTATCCCAATACGGACGCGCCCGCCCCATCACCAGCACCAGAATGAACAGTGCCAGCGAATTGCCGGCAATCGCCCACTGCCAGCCGAAATGCACCGCCACCGCCGGCGTAATCAGCGCGGCTCCGATGCCACCCAGCGGCACCCCGGTCTGTTTGATCGAAAAAATCAGGTTGCGCTTGTCTGCCGGCGTAAAGCGCAGCAGCAGGTTTGAAGCCGACGGCGTCAGCGTGCCGTAGCCCAGGCCCAGCGCAATCGATGCCAGGAAAAAAAATGCGACATGGGGAAGGATTGCGATCAGCCCACCGATGGCGACCAGCGACAGCCCGATCTGCTGCATGCGGGTCGAGCCCCAGCGGCTGTTGAATTTACTGCCGAAAGCCAGCGCGACAATCATCGCGCAGGCGAGCAGGCTGATCTGGTAGCCGACCAGTGCTGAGGAAATGCCGTAGGTCTGCGCCACCTTGGGCGCGACGGCGGGAATCATCGTCGTGCCCATGGTACCGATGCTCTGCCCGGCCAGCAGCACGCTCATCAGGAACATAAACGACGGCTGGCCTTTGCCGTTAGCAGATGCGTCGGCGCTCACCGTGCGCCCGGTTGCGGAACCGTCCACAGATAGATGATCGAAGACCACGATCCGGTGATGTCGTATTTCTCGTTCAACTCCAGACTGACGCTGCGATCCGGTTTCCAGTCGCCGAAATCGAAATCGTGGGACACGATGCGCGTCCCTGGTTTCAGCTCCCGCAGCAGTTTGGCGCGCAACTCATGCATCATCGCCGGCAGCAGATACAGGGTCACCACCGTGGCCTCACGGATATCCGCCTTGAGCACGTCCTCTTCAACAAAACCGACCTTTTGTTCGAGCCCGAGTTTGCGTGCGGCTGCGTTACTGCGCGCAACCAGTTCGCGGTCGATGTCATAACCGCGGCCGCGTGCGCCATGTTTCTGCGCCGCGGTGATGACAATGCGGCCGTCGCCGGAACCGAGATCGATCACAAAATCACCATTGGTGACGCCGGCGACACGCAGCATTTCCTCGACCACGCGCGGCGGCGTCGGCACATAGGGTCCGCCGGTCAACGCGACGTCCGCGGCCTGCGCCACCGCCGCAGTCGCCAAAATGACTGCCAGCCCGCCACGAAGCGATTTAAATATTGCTTTAAAATCAATCACTTAAATCTAATCTATGGTTTTATCCAGACCCACGTTGGAGCGCCAGTCCTTGTCCTTGAAAACCAGCGGTTTCAGCGCCAGCCCGAGCAGGATCAGCCCCAGTATCAGCATCGTCACCGCAATCGGCCGTTGCACAAAAATGGCGTAATCACCTCCGCTCATCGCCAGCGACTGGCGCAGCGACAGTTCCAGCATCGGCCCGAGTACCAGACCCAGCGCCACCGGCGCGAGATCGAATCCGAATTTGCGCAACCCGTAGCCGACGCCGCCCATCACCAGCATGATCCACACGTCCATCGTGCTGTTGCTCACCGAATAGCAGCCGAGGATGCAGAACGCAAGGATGCAGGGATACAGGTAGGCATACGGAATACGCAGCAGATTCACGAACAGGCCGACCATCGGCAGGTTCAGCACCAGCAGCACGACGTTGCCGACGTACATGCTGGCGACAAACCCCCAGAACAGGTCAGGCTGCTGCTGGATCAGCATCGGTCCCGGCAGGATGCCGTGCACCATGATCGCCGCGAGCATCACCGCGGTGACCGGGCCGGTCGGTATGCCCAGCGCCAGCATCGGCACGAACGCACCGGTGGCCGCGGCATTGTTTGCGGATTCCGGACCTGCAACACCTTCAATCGCGCCATTACCGAAACGCTCCGGATGTTTCGACAGCCGGCGTTCAATGCCGTACGACACAAACGACGAAATGATATGCGCCGAACCGGGAATGATGCCGATCATGAAACCGAGCAGACTGCCGCGCATGATCGGGCCGACCGACAGTTTGAGATCGGCTTTGGTCGGCACCAGCTGGCGCAGCGTCGGTTGCTGCACCTTGGGCGGATCGACCTGTCCCGCAGTCAGCAGAATTTCTGAAATGCCGAACAACCCCACCGCCACCGGCACGATGCCGACGCCGTCGCCCAGCTCGACGATGTCGAAACTGAAACGCGTATAGCCGCTCATCACGTCGATGCCGATCATCCCCAGCAGCAGGCCCAGTACGGCCATCGCCAGCGTCTTCAGCATCGAGCCGCCACTCATGTAGGCGAGAACGAACAGGCCCATCAGCAGCAGCGCGGTGTATTCCGGAGGACCGAAACGCAGTGCAAATGACGCCAGCGTCGGCGCCATCAGCATCAGGCCGATCACGCCGAAAGTGCCGGCAAACCACGAACCGATCGCCGCAAGGGCCAGCGCAGGACCGGCGCGCCCCTGCTGGGTCAGCGCCTAACCGTCGACGCAGGTCATCACCGAAGCCGCTTCGCCGGGGATGCGCATCAGAATCGATGTCGTGGAGCCGCCGTACATCGCGCCGTAATAA
>CAIZLW010000245.1 GCA_903933915.1 uncultured beta proteobacterium
CGGCCGCCCGCCGGCAGCGCCATCCGGCCACGAACTGACCACCTTCGGATTCTTCGGTTCATTGCGCTCGGACGAGGTTTCGCCGGGATGCTGGATATTGACGAACATGGTGCGTGAATCCGGCGTCATCACCACGCCGGTGATCTCGCAGCCGGAGGGGCCGGTAAGGAAACGTTTGGTCAACCCCGTGCGTACGTCGGCGGCGAGCATCATGTTGTTGCCCATCCGCTCGTACGGCCCCTTGTTCAGCGTGCTGGTCGACACGTCGGTCTGTATCCACAACATGCCGCTGTCATCGAACCAGAGACCGTCGGGGCTGCCGTAGGAATCACCCTTGATGTTGCCACGGCGCTCGGGATTCGCGTCCTGCGGATCGCCGGCGACCGCGAACAGGTCCCACTCGAAACGCAGGGCCGCCGGATCATTGCCCGTTTCACGCCAGCGGATGATCTGGCCGAACACGTTGTTGGCGCGCGGATTCGCACGATCGGTGCCGGCGCGGTCTTTGGCGCCGCGCTGCGAATTGTTGGTCAGCGTGCAGTACACCTCTTTGGTGTGCGGATGCACGGCGATCCATTCCGGACGGTCCATCTTGGTGGCGCCCGCCGCATCGGCGGCGGCGCGGGTGCGCACCAGCACGTCGGCCTGATCGGCGAAACCGTTGGCCACCGTCAGCGCGCCCTGGCCATGCACCAGCGGTATCCACTCGCCCATGCCGTCGTCATTGAAGCGCGCGACATACAGCGTGCCTTGATCAAGGATGCTGCCATTGGCATTGCGGTCGCTGCTGTTGATGCGGTCGCGCGACACAAATTTGTAGATGTATTCGAAAACACGGTCATCGCCCATGTAGATCACCAGGCGGCCGTCGTTCGCCGACGCGGGCCACGCGCCTTCATGGCTGAAACGGCCCAGTGCGGTGCGTTTCACCGGCTGCGACTGCGGATTGTACGGATCGAACTCAACCACCCAGCCGTGGCGATTCGGTTCATTGGGATGTTTGCCGGCGTCAAAACGCTCGTCGAATTCATCCCAGCGGTAACCGCGGCCCTTGGCCGTAATGCCGTTGCGGCGCTGGTCCGCCGTAATCGTGCCGCTGTTGATGAAGTAGGTGTCCCAGTTTTCCTCGCAAGTCAGGTACGTGCCCCAGGGCGTATAACCGTGGGCGCAATTGTTGAAGGTTCCGAGCACCGACTGGCCCACCGGATCCGCGGCAGTCTTCATCAGCGTGTGGCCTGCCGCCGGACCGCCGACGCGCATCGGCGTCCGCGCCGTGATGCGGCGCGCGAACGGCGACGGCCGCACCACTTCCCATTTCCCGCCCTTCTCGCGCACTTCGATCACCGAGCAGCCATTGGCGTTCTGCGCCTTGCGCACCTTGTCGGCATTCCAGTTGGCAAAACCGTCGGTATGCAGCAAGCCGTCGTCGGTATATTCGTGGTTCATCACCAGAAGGCCGCTGCTGGAGCTTTGGGATCCATAGGGCAGCGCAAAGTAGTGGATGCCGTCATGGTGCATCCCCGCCTGCAGCGCCTGCTCTTCAGCGGTGTTGCTGGCATCCTGACGGAATGCCGGCGAACCGGAAGGGTGACCAACGGGATCGCCCCAGGCATACAGCACGTTAGCCGCATACCCTTGTGGGACGCGAACCGCGTCAGCCGTAGACGTTGAAATGCCGACAAAACCGGGCTCCGGATCGCGGTGTCCGGTCGCACACCCTGCCAAGGGCAGTGTGCCGATCGCGGCGGCGGCCGCAGCACCTTTGAGCAGCCCACGGCGCGACATCCTCGCCTCCAGCACTTCGGCAAAAGAAGCATTGGCGGAAGCATTCAGTGTCTGGTCGTCGCGGTAGCTGTGACTCATGGGTATCCTCGGGTCGGATTTTATGAAAGCCCGCATCCTAGGCCCGCAGCGTGACAGTGTTGTTACAAGGCCCGCAACCGCGCCGCCGCTATCGCTGTCGCTGTCGCACAAAGTTCACGAATGTTTAACCGCCCGGTCGCAATCCCCGCCTACGCTGACGGCCATGGACAGTGCTGATCTACTGCCGCAGAAGGTCCCCGCCAGCGTGCGTAGACTGCGCATCGCGATGGTGACCGAAACCTATTTGCCAGAAATCAACGGCGTGGCGATGACCATAGGCCATATCGTCGCCGGACTGCAGGCACGCGGCCACACCGTGCAGCTCGTGCGTCCGCGCCAGAGCCGCGACGAACAACCGGCGAAGGGCCCGCTGTTCGAGGAAATCCTCCAGCAAGGCATCCCCATCCCGCGCTACGATGTCCTGAAAATCGGCATGCCGGCGAAACAGGCGCTGATGCGGCTGTGGGCCGCGCACCGGCCGGACATCGTGCACGTCGTCACCGAAGGTCCGCTGGGCTGGTCGGCACTGGCTGCCGCCGCCAAACTCGAGCTTCCGGTGGTCACCGACTTTCACACCAACTTTCACAGCTACAGCGAACACTACGGCATCGGCTGGCTGAAAAAACCGATCACCGCCTACCTGCGCTATTTCCACAACAAGGCGCAGCGCACCTTCGTGCCGACGAGCACGCTGCTGGACGAACTCGCCGCGCTCGGCCTGCGCAACATGCAGGTGGTGGCGCGCGGCGTCGACACCCGGCTGTTCAATCCGGCGCGGCGCAGCGCCGCACTGCGTAAACAGTGGGGCGCCGGCGACAATGACCTGGTCGTCTTGTGCGTCGGCCGCCTGGCACCGGAAAAAAATATCCCCCTCGTGCTGCAGGCCCATGCCGCCATGCGCGTGGTGCGACCGTCATCGCGGCTGGTGCTGGTCGGTGACGGCCCGGAACGCGCGCGGCTGGAACGGGAATGCCCCGGTGCCGTTTTTACCGGCGTGCGCACCGGCGAAGACCTTGCCGCGCAATATGCCTCCGCGGATGTCTTCCTGTTCCCCAGCACCACCGAAACCTACGGCAACGTCACCATCGAAGCCATGGCCAGCGGCCTGGCGGTGGTCGCCTATGACTATGCGGCAGCCCGCGAGCATGTCCGCCACAACAGCAACGGACTGATCGCGCCGTTTGACGCCAGCGAAGATTTCATCAAACTCGCCTTGGCACTAGCCACCGATACGCCGCGCATCCGCGCGCTGGGCGCCGCCGCCCGCAAAACCTGCGAACGCATCGACTGGTCGCACATCGTCGCCGAGTTCGAGCAGACCCTGCTCGAACTCACCGCCGAACCGCTCATTCCATTCGAGCCCGACTATGCGCTCACTTGAACGCATCGCACACTGGGATCTGCAGCTGTGCGTGAAGATGAACCGCGTCTGTTACCGCCTGACCTGGCGCGTGCTGTTCCGCTGCATCAGCATGCTGGGCGACGGCATCGCCTGGTACGGACTGATGGCCGTGCTCCTGCTGCGCTACCGCAATGAAGCGGTGATCCCGGTGCTGCACATGATCATCGTCGGCGTGATCTGCACCGCCGGCTACAAGCTGCTGAAGGCGCATACCTCGCGCCCGCGCCCCTACCAGGTTCACCAGTCCATCCAGCATTTCATCGCGCCGCTGGACCGTTTCAGTTTCCCGTCCGGACACACACTGCACGCCGTGGCGTTCTCCCTCATCGCCGTGGCGTACTATCCAGCCCTCACCCTGGTCCTGACGGTCTTTTCTCTGCTGGTCGCGGCCTCCCGCGTGGTGCTCGGCCTGCACTATCCGAGCGACGTGGTGGCCGGGGCGGCCCTCGGCGGCGCCATCGCACTCGGCTCCTTCACCCTGCTCGTGTGAACGCTCCGAAGTAACGTAGCAATCCCGCAGCAGCGCATCGGAAAAACACCGGATCGCGCGGCGATTGCAGCGCGGACCTTTGGTACAGCCAGCACAACGCCATTAAATTTCTGTTTTCATTGGAAATTGCGGGTCGGACTCCGCCTGCGACAGCCCGGAAGCGGGGGTTAGCATCAGGCTCTTTTCCTAGGAGCCTTGATGAAACTCATCGGCAGCCCCAGGAGACCGTTTGCGCGCAAGGTCCGCATCGTGCCGGCGGAAAAGAACATCCCTTTTGAGTTGCTTGTTGCCCGCGGCTCGACGCCGGACTCACCGGTGATCCCCGAATACCTCGACGGTATCGGCAGCGGCGCTGAAGCTGATTCCCGAAGACTTTGAATCGCGCATCAAGTTGCGGCGCCGGGAAGCGCCGGGCGATGCCGTCACCGACGGCCAGTGCATCCGCACTGTGCGGTGCGATGGGGATCACCCAAAGGCTGATGGCGTATCGAATGTTCACCGATGCATTGTTGTGATCGCCCTTGAACATGCGGTGACAGCGGAGAAAACTTTTGTGTCGAACGCTCCGGCGCGACTGTCCAGCCCTGGCGACAGTGGGTAAGATGCAGACACTCGACGGACACCCACAATCGTCCGCAATGTGACACCCCAGGAGGACCGCATGTCGTTTTCACTCGCATTCAGCCACGTCGGCATTTTTGTCACCGACCTGGAACGGATGATCAGGTTCTATACGCAGTTCCTCGGCTTCGCCATCAGCGACCGCGAGCCGGGCCTCAGAGGCGGCGAAATCTGCTTCCTGACCCGCGACTCGTGCGAACACCACCAGTTCGTGCTCGCCAGCGGGCGCCCCGCCGACCCGAACTTCAACCTGATCAACCAGCTGTCGTTCCGCGTCGACAGCCTCGCCACGCTGCGCCTGATGCATCGCGACGCCGTTGCGATGCAACTCAGCGATCTGCACACCGTGACCCACGGCAATGCGCTGTCGGTATATTTCCGCGATCCCGAAGGCAACCGCATCGAACTGCTGATCGACACGCCGTGGTACTGCCTGCAGCCGCAACGCATCCCCGTCGATTTCTCGCTGTCCGACGAGGCACTGTGGGCGAGCATCGAAAACATGGTCAAGGACAAACCCAGATTCATGAAGCGCGAAACCTGGGTGACCGAAATCGAACAAAAGATCGCGCAGGCCACGGCCCAGCGCGGCGTCATCAAACCCTGAACCACCGGCGCGTTTCACACGCGCCCCAGCGGAGGAGTAGCACCCATGCACAAGTTCACCCGGCCACTCGCCGGCATCGCGCTGTTGCTGGCCGCCTGCAGCGCGCAGGCGGCAGCGACTGAAACCAATTTCCCGACGCGCCCGGTGCGTTTCGTGTCACCGTTCGCCGCCGGCGGCAACACCGACATGGTCGGCCGCGCGATTGCGCCACGCCTCGCCGAACGCATCGGCCAGAACGTCATCGTCGAAAACCGCCCCGGCGCCGGCGGCATCATCGGCACCGCGTCGATTGCCAAGGGCACGCCGGACGGCCACAGCCTGCTGTTCGCCAGTGGTGCGTTCACGTCCGTCGGCGCTACTGCAAAAAACCTGCCCTACGATCCGCTGCAGGATTTTTCGTGGATCAGCATCGTCATCACCTATCCGTTTGCGGTGGTCGTCAAAAACGATTCCCCGGTGCGCTCGATTCCCGACCTGATCGATCTGGCCAAACGCAATCCCGGCAAACTCAATTACGCCTCGGTCGGCGTCGGCTCGGTGTTCCATCTCGCCACCGAACTGTTCGGCGCGATGAGCGGCACCGAAATGACCCACGTGCCGTTCAAGGGCAGCGCCGAACCGCTCAATGAACTGATCGCCGGACGCATGGACGTCATTTTCACCACGCTCACCGGCGTCTATGGCCAGGTCAAGGCCGGCCGCGTGCGCGCCATTGCCGTGGCCTCGAAGGAACGCTCGCCGCAACTGCCGGACGTGCCCGCCGTTGCCGAAACGCTGCCCGGCTATGAAGTGACGTCGTTCGCCGGCATTGCCGCACCGCGCGCGACCCCCGCACCGGTCATCGCCAAACTCAACCGCGAAATCCATGCGGTGCTGAAACAGCCCGACATCAACCGCCGCTTCGGCGAACTCGGCGGCACCGTGCAGTTCACCACGCCGGACGAAGCCAACCGTCACGTCTCCGGCGAAATCGCCAAATGGAAGCGCATCGTCGCGCAACGCAAGATCGAAGTGCAATAAGGAACGCAACCATGAAACTCTTCGGCTCTCTCGGCAGTCCCTACGCCCGCAAGGTGCGCATCTTGCTTGCGGAAAAGAACATCGCCCACGAATTCGTCATCGCCCGCGGCTCGGCGCCGGATTCGCCGGTGCCACCGTACAACCCGCTGGGCAAGATTCCGACGCTGGTGCGCGACGATGGCCGCGGGCTGTATGACTCGCCGGTGATCATCGAATATCTCGACGCCTTCGGCACCGGGCCGAAAATGATTCCGGAAGATTTCGATTCACGCATCGAAGTCAGGCGCTGGGAAGCCCTCGGCGACGGCATCGCCGACGCCACGGTCAACATCAGCCACGAATACCGCGAACCCGCCGACAAACAGCGTTCCGCCGAATGGTTCGCCAAGCAGCAGCAGAAAATCGACCGCGGCCTCGCCGTCATGGAAAAGGACCTCGGCAGCAACGCGTTCTGCTTCGGCCAGCGCTTCACGCTCGCCGACATCGCCGCCGGTTACGCACTGGGCTACCTCGACCACGCACTGCCCAAGGTCGAATGGCGCAGCAAACACCCGGCACTGGCCCGGCTCGCACAACAGTTGTACGCGCGGCCCTCGTTCACCGGCACCGCGCACGTCGCTTCGAAGTGACGCCAGCACGCCATAAGCATTTGGTGATATGAACGGTTTTGGGTACCCTGCTGCAACAATAACCACAAGCACTGAAACGGAGACTCCAAAATGCACGTGATCGTCCGCCTGGCCGGCATGGCCGCCCTGATTGCCGCAGCACTGGCCCCTGTCGCGAGCAGCGCCGCCTATCCCGAACGCCCGATCCGCCTGATGCTGCCCTTCCCGCCCGGTGGTCCCAGCGACATCGTCGGCCGCATGTTCGCGCAAAAACTCGGCGAATCCCTCGGACAGCAGGTGGTCATCGACAACCGCGGTGGCGCCGCCGGCAACATCGCCTGTGAAATCACCAAGGGCGCGGTGCCCGACGGCTACACGCTGATGCAGGCCACCGTCGGCACGATGTCGATCAACCCCAGCCTGTATCTGAAACTGCCATACGAACCGCTGCGCGACTTCGCACCGATCTCGCTGCTCACCGAAACGCCCTACCTGCTTGTGGTGAACCCGAACGTGCCGGCAAAAACCGTGAAGGAACTCGTCGCACTCGCCAAATCGCAGCCCGGCAAAATGAACTTCGCTTCCGGCGGCGTCGGCACCGGCAACCATTTCTCCGGCGAACTGTTTCGCATGATGGCCGGCATCGACGTTGTGCACATTCCCTACAAAGGCAGCGGCGTCGGCATGAACGACGTGCTCGCCGGCCAGGTGCAGATGATGTTCATCAACCTGCTGCCCGCAACACCTTTTGTCGCCAACGGCCGCCTGCGCGGACTCGGCGTCACCAGCGCCAAACGCTCCGTCGCAGCACCCGACATTCCGACCATCGCCGAATCCGGATTCCCCGGCTACCAATCAACGTCATGGCATGGCTTTGTCGCGCCGATCAAAGTACCCGCACCGATCATCAAGCAGTTGCACGGTGAGCTCGTCAAAATCACCCAGCAGCCCGAAACCCGCAAACGCATGGCTGGCCAGGGCACCGACGTCATCGGCAGCACGCCGGAAGAATTCCGCAAGGTCATCCAGGTGGAATCGGCGAAGTGGGCCAATGTCATCAAGACCGCCGGCATCAAACCCGAATAACGCATCAACCCATTCAATTTCAAGGCGCCGCAGAGCGTCAGTCACCCGAGGAGCCGTCATGCTGAAAGTCCGTTTAGCCGTTGCCGCCGCACTCATCACCGCCTGCACCGCAGTCCACGCACAGACCTACCCGACGCGCGCGATCCGTTTCATCATCCCGCAGTCGGCAGGCTCCGCCACTGACACCGTCGCACGCATGATCGGCCAGCGCCTCGCCGACAAATTCAGCCAGCCTGTCATTCATGAAAACCGCGCCGGCGCCGGCGGCGTGATCGGCGCCGAACTCACCGTCAAGGCGCCGCCCGACGGTTACACCATGCTCATCATCAGCGCGACGCATTCGGTCAATCCGAGCCTGCGCAAATCCATGCCTTACGACAGCGTCGCCGACTTCGCACCGATCACGCTGGCCACCGCGCAGCCGTACGTGATGCTCGCGCATCCGTCGCTGCCGGCAAAAAACGTCAAGGAACTGGTCGCGCTCGCACGCGCGCATCCGGGTCAGGTCAATTACGCCTCGTCGGGGGCCGGCACGCTGGGCCACCTCGGCTTTGAACAGCTCAACACCATGGCCAAGGTCAAGATGGTTCACGTCCCGTACAAAGGCATCGTGCCGGCAATGACCGATATCGTCGGCGGCCACGTCACCCTGCTGTATTCAACAGTGGTGTCGGGCCTGCCCCAGGTCAACGCCGGCAAGCTGCGCGCACTGGCGGTGTCATCGGGCAAACGCGCACAGGTCGCGCCCAACGTACCCACGGTCGCCGAATCCGGTTTCCCCGGATACGACGTGCGCGGCTGGTACGGCATTGTTGCGCCGGCAAAAACACCCGCGGCCATCATCAACCGCCTCAATACCGAAATAGTCGCCATCCTGCGTTCTCCTGCGGCGAGCGAACGCCTCGCCGCCGACGGCTCCGAAGCGGTGGGCAGCACGCCCGAAGAATTCGGCGCGCACATCAAATCCGAAATGATGAAGTGGGGACAGGTGGTCAAGGCCGCAGGCATCACCGCCGATTAAAAATCGCGGTGCACCGGACCCACCAGAATTGAGAAGCCCCGCGTAATTTTCGCAGGGCTTCAGGGAGCAGCCACCGGAGGCGGCTGCAAATCGTCACGTTACCGCGACGCACAGCCGGCGAAAAGAAACCGGCCTCAAGTTACTGCTGTCGGAAGCGTCATCGATAGATTGACCTCCTCTTTTCGGCTGCACACTACGCCTGCATCTCCCTTGAGGGATAACCGCGACGCAACCGGCGCCGCGACCTTTGCCGCCAGCCGCCGCAACCCGACCCGGAATACCCTCGAACATAGAGTCGAGGTGGTCACCGCCCGTTCGCTTCAGGCACACCCGCAGACAGAGAGCGCGCACAACAGCGAAACTCTGAGGCAGCAACCCAGCCAGTGGTTAGTTCGAGAACCTATCCCGGCCCGGGTCACGTCAGCCATTTCAGTAAACGCCTTTCCGCAGCGCAGGTCAACAATCCGTGCGAATTCTTCAGTGCACCCATGATCGAAATCAAAACCACTGCAGCGTCTGC
The DNA here is from genome assembly GCA_903933915.1 of uncultured beta proteobacterium. Lineage (GTDB taxonomy): Bacteria > Pseudomonadota > Gammaproteobacteria > Burkholderiales > SG8-41. The sequence goes on from CAIZLW010000245.1 coordinate 9,239, forward strand.
AAGTTCCACACCCTGCGCAGACCGGCCGGCATCGCGGACGACAGCTACTTGCCGCCGAGCCCGGCGTCCTTCGCCGCCTTTGACCACAGCACGGTCTCGGCAGCCATGCGTTTGGTCATTTCTTCCGGCGTGCCGCCGACGGTCTCCAGCGCCGCATCAAACAAACGCTGCACGGTTTTCGGATCGGCGAGCGCCTTGTTGTAGGCGCCGGACAGCCGCGTCACCACATCAGCCGGCATGCCCGCAGGCCCCATCGCACCGAACCATTGCGAGATGTCCATGAACTTGAAGCCCAGCTCGGCGAGGGTGGGCACCTCGGGAAACGCCTTCGACCGTGTGGCCGACGTCACTGCAAGCAGCTTCACCCGCCCCGCCTTCACCTGCGGCACCAGCGGCGCCGTGCCCAGCACCGCCACCGGCACATGGCCGCTGACCAGGTCCACCACCGCCTGCCCGCCACCCTTGTACGGAATGCCGATCATCTTCACGCCCGCACCCTGGAAAAAAATACCCGCGGCCACGGCCTGCGTGCCGGTCGCTGATGACAGCGCATAGGCGATCTGCCCGGGCTGCGCCTTCGCCGCCTTCAGCAAATCGCCTACCGACTTCCAGCCCGGCGCCGGATGCACGGCAATGACGATGGGCTGGTTGGTGAGGATGGTGATCGCCTGCAGATCCTTTTCCGCGCGATACCCCAGCGACGGCATCAGCACCGGCTGGAAATACGACGAATCGGAATTGACGACGATGGTGTAACCGTCCTTCGGCCCGCGAATCATCGCCTCGATGGCGACACTGCCCGAACCGCCCGGCCGGTTCTCGACGATGACCTGCTGGCCGAGCTCCTTGCCGACGAGGTCGGCGGTCATGCGTGCCGACACATCCGCGGTGCCGCCCGGCGCAAAACCCACCAGCACCCGTATCGGCCGCGTCGGCCACTGCTGCGCCCACGCCGCTGAACACGCGACCAACAACAGAATTCCACCAATCCACTTTTGCATCGCCAGCCTCCTCAAGATGAAACGTGCGTTGACCAACCGCTGCAGATACCGCTGACGCTATGCCATGCCGATGGGCTCTGCGAGCTTGTCCAGCACCTTGCCCGGCCGCGCGCGCATCAAGTCTTCCATCTCCTTGCGCACCTTCGCATAACCCGGATCGTCGAACAGATTGTTCATTTCCTTCGGATCATTTTCGAGGTCATACATCTCCCCCGCACCCGAAGCCAGCTCGAAGGTGCATTTCCAGCGCTTCGTGCGCACCGTGCGCAGCTGCAAGCTCACGCCGCAGCGCGACGGATGCACATGCCACTCCATCCACGCGGCATCGCGCGGCGCATCCTTGCCTTCGAGCAGGGGCTTCAGGCTGCGACCCTGCAGTTCATGGGGCGCGGCAACACCGGCGGCGTCGTAGAAAGTCGCTGCGAGATCCAGCGTCGATACCGGCTCCTTCACCACACGGTCCGCCGCAACACCGGGCCCGCGCGCCACCATCGTCACCCGCAGCAGGTCTTCATAGGGCGTCGGGCCCTTCAGATAGAGACCGTGGTTGCCGAGCATGTCGCCGTGGTCGGTGGTGTAGATGATCAGCGTGTTGTCGTCCATGCCGAGGTCATGGATCTTGTCGAGGATGCGGCCGACGTTGTGGTCAATCAGCGAAATCATGCCGTAGTAGTTGGCCGTCATCTCGGCCAACTGGGCATCGGTCTGCACCGGCGTGCGCGAACCTTCGGCGCGGAACTTGCGCATCTCCGGGTCCGCCAGCTGCGGCGTGCCCTCGAGCTGGGCCTTGTGCCACCACGGCCGCCGCTCCAGATCCATCGTGCGGTGTGCGGGCAGCGTGACGCTTTTCGGGTCATACAAGCGGCTCCACGGCTCCGGGCAATCAAAGGGATGGTGCGGATCGGGAAACGATATCCACGCTGCCAGTGGTTGGCTCTGGTCATGGTGCGACAGCAGGTCCATCGCGCGATCCGCCGTCCACGTGCTGCTGTGCCAGGCCACCGGCAAGGCCGAGCTCCAGGTCTGCGCAGCCCCCGTCTCAGGGCGGGTCGATTGCGCCCACAGTTTGTAACCTTCTTCATCCTTGCCGCGGCCGAGGAACCAGCGCTCGTAGTGGCCCATCGGCGGACGGTCCATCGGGCGCGTACGATGCGTGTGGCCGAGCACGGTCAGCTCCGCATACTGAAAACCCATATAGGGGCCACACCAGTCCGCCCCGTACTTCGCCTGGCTCTTGTTGCACTCCGGCGTGCCGGTCGCGGCAAACGTCGACTTGGTGGCGAAGTGCGCCTTGCCGATGAACGCTGTCTTGTAACCGTTGCGCGCCAGCGTGCCGGCAAAACCGTCCCCGCCGACCTTGGGATCCAGATCAACGCCGTTGTCCCACACGCCATGCGTCAGCGGCAACAATCCGGTGAGGATTGAAGCCCGCGACGGCTGGCACACCAGATTCGGCGTCATGCAGGCGTTAAACCGCGTGCCGTCACGCGCCAGCCGGTCGAGATGCGGCGTCAGCAGATCGGGATTTTCGAAGCCGTTGCAGTCGGCACGCTGTTGATCAGAGGTGATCAGGATGATGTTCGGTTTGCGGGTGCTCATGAAATTCCTCGATAAAAGGGAAGCGGCTGCATGCTCATCTTCCCAATGCTGTTTTTAGTTGCACGCAGTCTAGCGGCTAGCCCGTGGGCGAATCAAGGCGGCGCGTCCACATGCAATGCATCCCGGAAATTATCGGTAACCACCTGTTTATGTTGATGTTTAAAGGCCGCATCCGCAGCACGCCCGGGCAGCTGCCGCACCCCGGGAAACACATCGGACAAATACCCATGCGAGCCCCATACTGAAAAGCTCTGCCGCTCCAACGCCGGCGTGCATCCCGCACGGGCAAACACCCCTCTTCCCCGGCGCGTGTTTCTGTTTGGAGAACCTCATGAACATCATGATCTGGCTGATCGCCGGTGGCGCTGTCGGCTGGCTGGGGCTGCGCTTGTTTAACCTCAACCGTGACCGCGGCCCGATTCCCGCAGCGCTGATCGCAGCCGTGGGCGCATTCATCGGCGGCAACTCGCTCGCACCGATGCTCACGTCCAGCGTCACCGAACCCATCATCGGCTTCAGCCCGTTTGCACTCGTTGTCGCCATCGCCGTTGCCACGGCAGCGACGTTTATCAGCAGCGAAATTTCCAGACGCTGCGGCGTCTGAGCCCCCATGAACAATTCCATCAGCCTCACTGAAAGCCCCGGCAACCCCATCGAAGGGCTGTCGTTTGCGATGTTCCAGAATGAACTGCGCCACGTCGCGCGCTTCATCACCACCGCAGCACCTGCCAATCCGCTCGACGCCGTGCTCACCGCCATCCGCCATAACCCGGCGCTGTCACAGGCGCGGCTGCTCACCCGCATCCTCGCCGCCTACATCGGGCGGCAGGAGTCGTTCCGCAGCGCCGAAGTCGCCGCCTTCGACCGTGAACACCTCGCCCTGCTGGTGGCGCTGATGGACACGTACGACGCCGGCACCCTGCCCGCCACCGAATGGCAGCGCGCCGCCGACGAAGCCGAGGCCGCCCAGCGCGACATCGGTGGCTAAGGCAATCACTCCCGTCACCCCCTAAGGAATCCGATGAGAAAAGGCGCCATCACCTTCACCGGCAAGTCCGGCCTGCAATACCCCTTTCACATCTGGTCGCTCGACACCCAGTTCAAACCGATCGGCGGGGTTTATTTCATCACCCAGCGCAAGGCCGACAAGGCCAAACAACTGCGCCCCAGCCACAACGCCATTTTCATCGGCCAGACCGCAGATCTCGCTCAGGCCTTCAACGCACAGACCCTGTCCGAACGTTTCATTAAATTCGGCGCCAACTGCCTGTGCGTGCACCTCGATGAAGATCCCGAGCGCCGCGCCGGCATCGAAAAAGACCTGCTCAGCGTCTACAGCACCGACTGCAACGACTACCGCGGCTGAACCCCGCGGCACACCCCGCCGCCCGTTCGGCAAACCGCCGGCAAATCAGCCGCGGCTAATGTACTAAGCACGCAGTAAACCCCGCAGTCCGCATCCCGACGCCGCCCCTTCCCCGGGCGGCGTCCGCGTTTACAATGACCCGAACGTGGCCGCCAGAGCCACTGCCTTCAAAAGCCATCCGGGACATTGAATCAATGAGCGCAACACCATGAGCGACAGCGGCCACACCCTCGACATCAACGCCACCTTCCGCGGCGGCGGCCGTTCGATTGAATGGCTGGATGAAATCAACAAGGCCTGCATCGTCATGCTCGCCGAGACCGGCATCGTGCCGAAGGACGTGGCCAAGCGCATCGCCAAGGGCATCGCGCAGGTCATCGAAAACGAACGCACGGGTGAAAAGCGTACCTCAGCGGACTATCTGGATTACGAACCCCGCCTGATCGCCGTCGCCGGACAGGAAGCCTCGCGTCTGCACACCGGCCGCAGCCGGCAGGACCTGGCCTCGACCATTGCGCGGATGAACCTGCGCGACGGGCTGCTGAAAACGATTGAAGCGCTGATTGCCGACCGCGAGAAGCTGCTCAAGCGCGCGGAAGAACACATCGAAACCATCATCCCCGCCTACACCCACGGCGTGCAGGCGCAGCCGACAACATTTGCGCATTACCTGCTGGCCTTTGAATCCGCCCTCGCTCGTGCGACCGAGCGCCTGCAGCAGGCCTACACGCGGGTCAACAAATGCCCGCTGGGCACGGCGGCGCTGGCGACCTCCAGCTTCCCGCTCGACCGGCACCGCCTTGCAGAACTGCTGGGTTTTGAAGGGCTTGTCGAAAACGCCTACGACGCCAACCACTTAGCCCCCATCGATAGCGCACTCGACGTCGCCAATGCCTGGGCGATGACCGCGGTGCAGACCGGCATGTTCGCGCAGGACCTGCACACCCAGTACGCCGAACCCACACCGTGGTTCATGCTCGGCAGCGGCGAACTCACCGGCACCAGCAGCATCATGCCGCAGAAGCGCAACCCCGCCGCCCTCGAACAGCTGCGCGCGCAGTCGAGCATCCTGCTGAGTGAAATGCAGACCATGACCTTTGTCGCGCACAACAACCGCACCGGCATGTTTGATTACCGCATGTATGACCCGGTGCCCTATGCCCGCGCGCTGACGGTGTTCAAACTCTTCGGCAGCGTGGTCGATGCAGTGGTGGTCAACAAGGCGCGCGCGCTGGAAGAAGTGAACGCCGATTACTCCACCACCACCGAAATCGCCGACGCCCTGTTACAAAAAGCCGAAGTGCCCTTCCGCACCGGCCATCATTTCGCGAGCAAGCTGACGGACTACGGCCGCGGCAAGGGCCTGAAGATCCACGAAATCCCCTACAGCGAAGCGCAGCGGATTTACGAGGAACAGGCGAAGGACAAACTGCCGCTGACGGAAGCGGAATTCCGCGAGGTGATCAGTGCGGAAACTATGGTGTTTGGGAGGAAGGGGTTGGGGGGGCCGCAGGCGGTGGAAGCGGAGCGGATGCTAGCGAACAGCGTTTCGGGGGCGGGCGCTGATGCGGCTTGGCGACTGAGTCAAATAAGCAATCTCACGCGATCTCAGGTTGCCAGTGAAAAGTTGTTTACGGCACTGGCTTCATAGCTACTCGAGAATAAGCCATAGCCCAAAAAGAAATCGACTCCCGTACTTTGGAAACTAAATGACTTCACGGAAGGCGTCAAAGCCGGCTTTGACCGCCGCGATCCGGTTTTTACCGGCAGTTGAACAAACCGGCAGGCAAATCCTGAGAGTGACGATAACCGCGGCACCCTCTTAGCCACGGTTACCACCCAGATCAATTCATAGGGTCAGATCGACTACAACACCTGTAGGGCGGCATAAATGGGCGTGTCGTCGGAGCCGTTACCAATATAGCCGGTAAACATGGCGAAGCCGGCATGGCCCACAGAAGTTGGTGTAGACGCCCAGTAACCGGCAGACAGCCAGCCAGGGGGCGCACCATCAAGGTTTGCAGACCCCGCACCCGATCCATTGTAAGCATCCCAGATTGCCAAGTAGTCGTTGTAATCCACATTCACGGCATTACTGCCTTCAGTGGACGGGGACGAACCTATAGCCGTGCCCGGCTGATAGTTGCTGATACCGCCACCGCCGAAGGGGGGCGACGTAACCCCCCCCACCGTCGGCAATGCCACACGCACCCCATTGAGTGTCGCGTAGCGGTAGGTGTCGGTGGTATCTCCACCGCCGCCAACTACACCATTGATATCCTGGGTAAAAATCCCATCAAGAACATCGTGGTTGGTGTAGTCAACACCACCGTTCAAGTTACCTGTATCGGCCGTGCTGCCATCACCGCTGCGATCCCAGAAGTAATACCACTTGCCGCCATCCACCTGCACCGGCGCAATCAGCTTGCCATAACTGCCAAGATCGATCATCGATTGTCCAGCCAGCGAATTGGGCGACTCCTGCACATCCGTAACCGTGATCGCAACCGCCTGCGCTGCCGAGCTGTTCACGCCGTCACTTGCACTTAGCGTGATGTCGTAAACGTTGTTGCCCCCCGCATCCGCCGGCGCTTCATAGTCCGGAGCAGCGTTAAAACTCACCGCGCCGGTGGTCGCATCGATGTTGAACAACGTGGCATCGGTACCGCCGATTATGTAGTTGAGCACCGCGCTGTCCACATCGGTCGCCGTGGCCTGATAGGCTACGCCGTTGATGTTTTCTGCGGAGATAGCCGTAGCGGCGCTTGTGACTACCGGCGCGACAATATCATCAAACAACACCTGCAAAGCGACGTAAATACCGAAGTTGCCGGAGTCGAGATTGACGTAGCCAGAGTCCAAGGAGACGTAGGCGTGCTGAGAGACCGAGGACGTAGCCGACCAGTAAGAGGTGCCCTGCCAGCCTGAGGGCGTGCCGTTGACGATGGTGCCCGTTCCCGTACCGTTATGCGCGTCCCAGATCGCCAGCAGGTCACTGTAGGTCGCGTTCACCGTATTACTACCTGTCGCGGCCGGCAATGAGCCCACGACCGTACCGGGCTGGTATGCGTGGTTGCCAGCCGCGCCGTACGGCGGCGAACTCTGCCCACCCGCAGTCGGCAAGGCCAAACGGACCCCGTTGAGAGACGCGTAGCGATAGGTGTCCGTGGTGTTGCCGCCACCGCCCGCCACCCCGTTGATATCCTGATTAAAAATCCCGTCCAACACATCGTGCATGGTGTAGTCCACACCACCGTTAAGCGTGCCCGTGTTGGGGTTGAAAAGGTTCAATCCGTTGCCACTGCGGTCCCAGTAGTAAAACCACTGGCCACCATCAACCTGCACTGGCGCAATTAGCTTGCCGTAACTGCCCAGATCGATCACCGACTGGCCGGCCAGCGGCGGGGCTTCATACACATCCGACACCGTAATCGCTACTGCCCGAGCAGCCGAAGTTTCCGTGCCATCGCTGGCTCTGACGGTGATGTTGTAAACATTGTCGCCGCCGACATCGGCTGGCGCCTCGTAGCTCGGCGCGTTCTTGAAACTCACAGCGCCAGTGAATGCGTTGATATTGAAAAGCGCTACATCGGTACCGCCAAGCGAGTAAGTCAAGCCTACATTGTCCGGGTCGCTTGCCGTAGCCGTGTAGACAATACCTGTGCTGTTTTCAGGCACGCTTACGGCTGCGGCGCTGGTGATTACCGGGGCAGCGACGTCATTGAACAACACCTGTAACCCAACATAACCGAGGTCAAGATCTATGTAATTCAGCGTAACCGCACCGAGACCCGCAACAAACTTTGCATGCCCGAAATCAGTCGGAGTAGCAGTCCAGTAACTCGTCGAAATACTTTCCCACCCGGTAGGCGTACCATCAACTTTAATTTGAAAACCCACCCCGTTGTACGCATCCCACAACGCTAGATAATCATCATAAATCACATTTACAGCATCACTACCATCAGACTTTTGAACAGAACCAACTTGCGTGCCGGCAACAAAGCTACCGGTCACAAAAGCCCCAAAAGGTGACACCTCTACACCACCCACGCTCGGCAGGGCCACATGCACGCCATTTAATGTCGCGTAGCGGTAAGAGTCTGTGGTATTACCACCGCCACCGACAACACCATTAATATCCTGCACAAAGATAGCGTCCAGAACGTCATGGCTAACGAGATCCAAACCACCATTAAGAGGACCGGTGTCAGCCGCACTGCCATCACCACTGCGATCCCAGTAGTAATACCACTTGCCGCCATCCACCTGGACCGGTGCAATCAGCTTGCCGTAGCCACCCAGATCAATCACCGACTGGCCAGCCAGTAATTGGGCCGACTCCTGAACATCCGTCACCGTGATTGCAACTGCCTGCGCCGCCGAGGTATTCACTCCGTCACTAGCACTTACCGTGATGTCGTAGACGTTGTTACCGCCCGCATCCGCCGGGGCCTCGTAGTTCGGTGCGCTCTTGAAGCTGACCGCGCCCGTGCTGCTATCGATGTTAAAGAGCGATGAGTCAGTGCCACTCAGGGCGTAAGTGAGCGTGGTGCCGGCGTCCGGGTCGGTTGCTAACGCCGTGTACACCGTGCCCGTCGAGTTCTCTGAAAAGCTCGCCGCGAATAGGGTTGGCACGGAAATAACCTCTCCCGATTCCCCAGTTCCGAGTAGCGCTACCGCATCACTAGGATAATCGAGTGTAGTTGACCAAGTGGTTGTGGAATCGCCAAGGACAACTCGTTTTTCCGACAATTCCTCCGCCGTCTTCTGAACACCGTCGACGATCACGTTCAACACTGTCGCGCGGTTTGAGTATTCGACGTAAATATTGCTAAAGCTTGCGTACTGCTGACTTGTCATGCGCACGGTTAAAGCGCTCGCCTGCGGATACCAAGCAAGCGCGAGGTTCTCGACCGAAGCTATACTGATGGGCGATATATTCCAGTCCAGACCCCATTCACCGTTTATCGCAAGCGTGTCTGCCCCTTCGCCTCCGTTAAGCGATACCGTAGCGGCACTCCAAGGGCTAGACTGATTGGTGTAAAACCGGAAAACATCTTCACCCAGATATCCCCAAGCCTCGGTCCCCGCCGGCGAAGATACCGCGCCCCAAGGATCTGTGGTCGACCTGACTGCTCCCTGCACCCACATGAAATCTTTGTTTGCCCCCCCGTTGAGCACATCTGCCCCACCCATGCCGTTAAGGACATAGGTACCCGGAGCGGTAGCGGAGAAAACAGGGGTTTCGTTCACGTTGGTCACCGTGATCGCAACCGCTTTGCTGCCCGAGAGCGCGCCGTCGGATGCAGTCACCGTGACGTCGTAGACGTTGTTGCCGCCCGCATCGGCCGGCGCCTCATAGTCCGGAACAGCCTTAAAGCTCACTGCACCTGAGGTCTCATCAATATTGAACAATGCCGCATCTGTTCCGCCAAGCAAGAAGCTCAAGCTGGCACTATCGGGGTCGTTGGCGGTTGCCGTGTAAACAATACCCACGGAATTCTCCTCCACGCTCACCGCCGCGCCACTGGTGATTACCGCAACATCATTGGTGCCCACGATGTTTACCGTCACCACCTGCGTGGTGCCGTCTGCCGTTGCCGCAATGAAGCTGTCCGTGTAAGTCTGCCCGGCGATGAACTCGTTGTGCGCCCCATTCATGGCATAGGTCCACGCACCGTCGGCCATGAGCGTAAATTGGCCAAAGCCACCGGAGCCGGTCACTTGACTTTGGGCAATGAAAGTTTCCGGGCTGTCCACATCGAAAACACTGAGCAGCCCGTTCGCGGTTTGCGACAGGTTGGATTCGGTCAAACTGGCCGCACTAGCGCCGGCAATAACAGCAGCCGTATTGGTCCGGCTGATTAAAAGCTGATTATTCTGTAAAAGCAGCTGCGCACTGACCGGTACGTCAGATTCAAAAACGAAGACCGGGCTGTAAGTTGACGCTGGCCCGTTACCGTCTGCATCTACGGAGACGGTAACCTGGCTTCCGTTTTGAGTCACGCTCACATACTGCTCGAGTAACTGGGCTTCACTGACGCCAGCCGGCAGCAATCCGCTCAAATCAATGACATCGCCCCCGGCACCCAGTTCAAAATCGGTGATGGCATCAACGCCCCCGCCAACGGTAGCGATGAATCTGTCTGCACCCGCACCGCCAGTTAAAATATCATCACCCCGGCCGCCATCGAACCGGTTATCCGCCGAATCCCCCGTAATACGATCGGCATACGAGCTGCCCTGGACGTTCTCGATGTTGCTCAGCGCATCCACACCACCCAGCGCCCAGGCGCCACCCCAGCCATTGCTCGCCACACCTTGCGCCAGATTCACCGTGACGCCCGATCCCTCCGGAGAGTTCTCGTATGACACCCAGTCCTCTCCCGCGCCACCGTCGATGACATTGCTGCCACCACGCCCGCGGAACCACTGCGAGCCGGCACCGCCACGCAGCACGTCATCAAACTTGGTTCCTGTTATCCCCTCGATATTGATCAGCGTATCCAGGGTGCCGAAGCCATCACCGACAAGCCCCGCACCCGCATTCAGATAAGCATTGATCCCTTCCGAAGCAAAGGAATAGTCGGCATAGTCAATTCCAGCACGGCCGTCGATGTAGTCGTTACCCCCGCGACCCTGAATGCGATTGTTCTTCGCGTCCCCCAGCAGGATGTCGTCTTTGGCGGAACCACGCAGGTTTTCAATATGCAGCAGCGTATCCGTCGACCCATATCCATCGCTGATCACACCGAGGGCAAGATCCGCAACAACGCTGCCGGTTGCATTGTCATAGCGGGCCTCATCCACCCCCGCACCACCGTCGATGTAATCCGACCCGGCCCCACCTTCAAACGCTTCAGCGCGTATGACCTGATCCCCGCCGTAAAAACGATCGTCAAAATTGGAACCGCGGATCTGGTTGATGTTCAGCAGCGTATCGGTCGTCCCGTAACCGTCCAGAACAGTGCCCGCCTGCACGGTAACGCCGTTCACGGTCACCGCCACATCAGAGATATTCGCAACAATCCCTGCAGGTGCCGCCTGATATTCCGACCGGTTGGAGAAACCGACAAGAGTTTCTCCACCGTTGATCTGGTCATTGCCGGCAAGCCCCCGGAAAACCTCAAAAAAGTCCCCGGCATCCGACTTGACCTGACCACCGCCAGTGAGGCTGTCATCGCCCGCGCCACCGGTAATTGTGTAGAGCTTCTGATAAACATCACGCCCCCCCCGACCATCCAGGACCTGGCCAGTGGCCAGATCAGCCACTACCGCCTGCGCTGCGGTATTTGTACTGTAGTCGCCGATAATCCTCGCCCCAGCCGTGAGAACGGTGTCGTTGCCAGCACCAGGTCTGACGGTGACTGTCGTTAATTCGTCGCCGGCAACTCTGATCCTGATCAGGTTATCCGACGAGTTACCTCCCGCAAATGTTGCTGTGCCCGTCAAGGTCAGAATCTCGACTTCCGCGCGCTGCGTGTAGTTGACCGAGCTGATGATTTCATCCTGACCGCCACCCGCCAGTTCAATCACGGCGTCACCGGTATCATCCACAAAGTAGATGTCATCACCCAATCCGCCGGACATCAGATCGGCACTCTTACGACCGATCATCAGATCGGCGCCATCTGTTCCGACAAGATTGCTGTCCGAGCTATTTGTACCAATCACGACAGAACGCTGCTGCACACTCTCGGAATCAGAAGGCACCGGACGCAGCTCCCCGGACCCCACAACGTATTCCTGATCCTGAAACCGCAGGATCTCGATTCCGGTAAGGCGGTCCACTCCATCCGAATCAGCGGACACCCTTAAATCAGCAACCTCCAACTCACCGCTGGCGAGTTGAGTGATCCGGTAATCAGCGAAGGTGCCTGCATAGAGCGCCGTATCCTGCCCCAGCCCACCATTGATGACATCGTCGCCACCAAGCCCCTCGAAACGGTTATCCGCTGAATCACCCGTAATGCGATCAGCATATGAACTGCCTTGGACGCTCTCGATGTTGCTCAGCGTATCCACACCACCCAGCGCCCAGGCGCCACCCCAGCCATTGCTCGCCACACCCTGCGCCAGATTCACCGTGACGCCCGATTCCTCCGGAGAGTTCTCGTATGACACCCAGTCCTCTCCCGCGCCACCATCAATCACATTGCTGCCACCACGACCCTGGAACCACTGCGAGCCGGCGCCACCACGCAGCACATCATCAAACTTGGTACCCGAAACACCCTCGATATTGATCAGCGTATCCAGCGTGCCGAATCCATCGCCGACAACTCCCGCACCGGAATCCAGATAAATATCCACAGACGCCAGACTGTTCGAGTAATCGGCATAGTCTTTGCCGCCCCGACCATCGATAAAGTCGTTACCGGTACGCCCCTGGAAACGATTGCTGTTCGCATCCCCCAGCAGCACGTCATCATTCGACGAGCCGCGCAAATCCTCGATATTGACCAGCGTATCCGTGAGACCCGACCCGTAACCGTCCCTGGCAACGCCAGTAACCAGATCCACCACAACACCGCCGGGTGAGTTGTCGTAACGGGCCTCGTCCACCCCAGCGCCACCATCGATGTAATCGCCACCAGCGCCGCCTTCAAACGCCTCCGAACGCAGACCCTGATTGCCGCCGTAAAGCCGGTCTGCAAGGCTTGAACCGGCGATCTGATTGATATTCAGAAGTGTATCGGTCGTCCCGTGACCATCCCAAACCATGCCCGCTTGCACAGTAATGCCGTTAACGGTGAGTTCTGCCGCGCTAAGGTTGGCGATGATCCCCGTAGGAGATGCGTAGTACTGGGCCCAATTCAAATACCCAATACGCGTCTCACCACCATTGATCAGGTCATTACCCGAAAGCCCAGAAAAAGTTTCGAGGAAATCACCAACATTGGCATTAACTTGCCCCCCACCGATGAAGCTGTCATTCCCTGCGCCGCCGTGGACCTCATAGAGCCTTTGATAGACATCGCTGCCACCAAGACCATCCAGGACCACACCACTGGCCAGATCAGCCACTACCGCATGCGCTACGGTATTTGCACTGTAGTCACCAATGATTCTCGCTTCCGTCGAAAGGATGGTGTCGTTGCCCGCACCTGGGCTGACGGTGACGATGATGAATTTATCGCCAGCAACCCTGATCCTGATCAGGTTATCAAGCGAGTTACCACCCGCAAATGTCGCCGTGCCGGTCAAGGTCAGGTTCTCAATTTCAGTTATCAAAGGCTGGGCAGGCGGGCTATTAAATAGTGTGTAACTGACAGAGCTGATAACTTCGTCTCGGCCCTCTCCTGCACCTTCAATGGCAAAGTCGCTTGCGTTGTCCACAAAGTAGGTGTCATTACCCAGCCCGCCCGCCATTAAATCCGCACCGGTAAGGCCGTAAATACGATCCGCAAAGATCGATCCTGAAATGCCGGGCTGACTGGCAATGGGCGATCCGGCAATGCCGGGCTGCACATCGTTGATTCTGGTCCCATAAACCAAGAGCTGGGATGGCAGGCTCGCGCCTTGCACAGTGATCGTGACTGCCGTAGAAGATCCGTCCGCAGTCAGAACCGTAACAGTATCCGTAAGAACATCACCTGTAGCCAATGCCAGAACTGCAGGCAACGCATTGTTTAAGCGGTAATTCCAAGCCCCCAGCGCATCGACCGTGAATGTGCCGTAGTTGGTTGCCACGGAATTTTGCGGGACAAAGAATGCTTCTCCCGCGTCAGCGTCGCTGATGGTCAGCAAACCGCCGGTTGTCAGTGCGATATCTTCAGCCACCGAACCCACACCTGCACTGACAACAGGCACATCATTGGTGCCATTGATGGTGACATTCACGCGCTGCGTCGCCGCCGCACCGTGGCTGTCGGTTACCGTCAGATCGTAGGCAAACGTCAGCGCCTGACCCGCACCAAGGAACTGCACCGCACTGTTCGCCAGCGTGAAGTTCCACAGATACTGACCGTGCCCGTCCCCAGTCGTATCGTCCGGCAGCGTCACCGCAACCGCACGATCCAGGACATCCTGCAGGCCCACCGGTAGTGGTGCGCCGCCACTCAGCGAAGCTTGAACCAGAACAGCCGCTACGGCATGCGTGTCGATGAGGTCAACATCGTTGAACTGGCCCGCACCGCTCGCCACAAGGCTTGCTCCGCCCCCCTCCTGCAGCGTTCGGTTTACCGCGCTGGTCTGCACCACCGGCGCATCATTGCTGCCGGTCACCGTGATCGTTACCGTTTCAGCATCGCTTGCACCGTGCTCATCTGTCACCCGAAGAGTGAAGGTGTCGAAGGCAATCTGCCCGGCGCCCAAAGACTGAGTGCTCATCAACCCGTCATTCAGTGCATAAGTCCAGCTGCCCCCCTGATCCACATTCAGTGTGCCGTAGGTGCCACCGATCCCTGAATCATTGACCCCAGGTCCGGAGCCAACAATCTCCGCCCTCGTAAAGTTCTCGCCTTCGAAGATCGTACCGCTTGCAGCAAACGTATGACTGCCAACAACAATGCCGTTGACGAGATACTCGAATGACGCCACGACCTGGCCGGCACTGGCAGCATCATGCTTGAGATTCATACGAATCTGGTCAGCACCCTCAGGCGCAACAAGCGGCACCGACTCCAATGTGCGCGTCCTGTCGGCAACGTAGCTGCGCTGCTGCAGTCGCACCACAAGGGATCCGTCCGACTCCTGGACGCGAAGATGAACAACGTTGTCACCCAACTGATCGGGTATCGCACCATCGCCGCCAATGACACGATCGGTGAAACGTATGCCATAACTTTCGCGAGACCGATCAGGAAAGACTAGGTCAAAAACTGCTGAAGCCGTGAAATTGACGCTCGAATCAAGAACATTCGGCAGATCAGCGGCAATGCCGGTGTTGGCCAATGCATTAACGCCGACGACCGGTTCGTTATTGCCGATGCCGACCAATAACTGGGCACCCTCGCCCTTCAACACCAGCCTACCTCCAACCTCACTCAATCCGCTCAATCCGAGTCCAGCGTATTGCTCGCTTATTCCATCGGGCCCAACCGGAGGAGTAACGCCATCGCCAAAGTCATCCTGAAAAACCGCCAGACCGTTGCGTGTGATGGTCAGACTGTCCGCGAAAAATTCGAAGTCGGCATTGCCCGTGTGGCTGCTGCCCGTCACAGACCATACCTGTTGCGCACCCGTGTCCGCGTCTGTAGCCGTAAGCTGACCAACAGCAGTGCCCGCCAGATCCTCCGTCACCGTACCCGTCACTGAACCCGCGCTGATCACTGGCAGGTCGTTTGTACCGGCGATACTGACCGTAACCACATCCGTGGTGCCATCTGCCGTTGCCACCACGAAGCTGTCGCTATAGGTCTGGCCGGACACAAACTCGTCATGCGCAGCGTCCATCGTGTAGGTCCACCCACCGGTGGCGTCGATGCTGAAGCTGCCGTACAGACCGGCGGTGCCGGACTGCGCAACAAAAGTGTCCGCGCTGTCGACATCTTCCACGCCGAGCTGACCACTCGCTGCCTGGGCGGCGTTGCTTTCAGTCAGGCTGGCGGTGCTGGTGCCGGTGATGATAGCGGCGTCGATAGTACCGGCGATCGTCACCGTCACGACCTGCTCCCTGCCGTCCGCCGCGGCGACCGTGAAGCTGTCCGTGTAGTTCTGACCCGCGACGAACTCATCGTGGGCTGCGCCCATCGTGTAGGTCCACGCACCTGTGCCGTCGATGCGAAAGCTGCCATACTGGCCGGCGGTGCCGGACTGCGCAACAAACGTGTTCGCGCTGTCGACATCTTCCACGCTGAGTTGACCGCTCGCGGTTTGCGCTGCATTGGTTTCAGTCAGACTGGCGGTACTGGTGCCGGCGATGACTGCCGCGTCATTGGTGCCGTTCACCGTCACGTGGACCGTCTGGTCCGCAGTGGCGCCGTGTTCGTCAGTGACGCGCACGGTAAAGCTATCGACATGACTCTCGCCCGCCGCGAGGTTCTGGTGATTGGCGTTATCGAGGGTATAGGTCCACGCGCCGGTGTCGGCATCCAGAGCCAGGCTGCCGTAAGTGCCGGTGGCGGCACCCTGCACGCTCCAGGTCAAGATCGCGCCCGCATCCACATCCTCTGCGCTGAGCTGGCCGCTCGCCGTCAGCGTGATGTCTTCGATCACACTACCGGTCTGAGCGTTGCCGGTGATCACCGGGCCATCATTCGTACCGTTGATGGTGATGCTGATCAGTTGCTTGGTGCCATCTGCCGCCGAAACTTCTGCATAATCAATGAGATATTGCCCAACAGCCAATTCATTGAAGGCGCTGTTGGCGGTGAAGGTCCAGTTGCCCGCAGCATCGATGGCGAAGCTGCCGCGGCCGTTGACGCCGGCAACGCCGCTTTGCGCGATGAATTCATCCAGACCGTCGATATCGGTGACATCAAGCTTGCCGGTGATCATCAGCGGCGCATCGGTCACGATGGAGCCGGTGAAGAAACCGCTGATCACTGCAGCGTCGTTGCTGCCGGCGATGTTGACCGTCAACACATGCGCGGTGCCGTCGGCCGTGGCGACCGTGAAGCTGTCGCTGTAGTTCTGGCCCGCAACGAATTCATCGTGGGCAGCGTCCATCGTGTAGGTCCACGCACCTGTGGCGTCGATGCTAAAGCTGCCGTACTGGCCAGCAGTGCC
>CAIZLW010000246.1 GCA_903933915.1 uncultured beta proteobacterium
CCTTGCGCCTGCACTGCCTGACAGACCACCTCGGCCAGGCGTTTGCTGGCCCCCATGACGTTGGTGGGATTGACCGCCTTGTCGGTGGAAATCAGCACAAACTCTCCAGTGCCATTGGCAAGTGCGGCACGCGCTACGTTGAGCGTACCCCGCACATTGTTCCTCACCGCTTCCCACGCATTGGCCGACTCCATCAGCGGCACATGCTTGTAAGCTGCCGCATGGAAGACTACATCAGGTTTGTGTTCCGCGAACACGGCTTCGAGTCGTGCTGAATCCTTCACGTCACCAACCACGCAAATCACAGGGGACCCGACAAACTCCTGCTCAATGCTGTAAAGCGCAAACTCGGACTGCTCCAGAAATACCAGCTTGCCAGGAGCAAAGCGGATAATCTGCCGACACAACTCGGACCCGATCGAACCGCCGGCACCTGTCACAAGAATCGACTTCCCTGCCAGTTGCTCCTTCAGCCCGGCATCATCAAGCAGCACCTGTTCGCGTCCGAGCAAGTCCTCAAGCTCGACCTGTCGCACCTCGGCAGCGGTTACGCGCCCGGACAAGACATCAGCCAGCGCCGGCACCGTCAAAGCCTTGAGGCCCGCCCCCACCACCACCTCCACTGCATGCCGGCGAGCGGATGGCGATGCCGATGGCATCGCAACGATCACTGTAGCGACTTGATGCGCCGCTGCAACCCGCGCCACGCTATCCAGCCGCCCGAGCACGGAAACGCCTTGAAGTTGCAGGCGCAGCTTGGCCGGATCGTCATCCAGCAAACCCACTGCGCGCCAGCGCTGACTGCCGGCAAGGTCACGCAGCAGCGCGGCGCTGGCGGCACCGGCGCCCATTACGATCACCGGCTCAGCGTCGAACCGGCGCGGAGAAACCAGTTGCCCGTCCCTCCATGCCCGATAAAGAAACCTGCTGCCCCCCATGATCAATACCAACAGCAGGGGATGCAGCACCAGAACCGAGCGCGGAACATCGTTGAGACGCTGGAGCATAAGCAATACCGCCGGTATCGCCAAACCCGCCGTACCTGCCGCCAATGCGATCCGCCGCAAGTCGGGAATGCTGGCAAAGCGCCAGATGCCCCGATAAAGACCGAAGCTATGGAAAATAGCTGCCTGCAGCGGGATGATCCACAACAGGTTGCGCCACATGCCGTCGACAAAATTTGGCGGGATGTCGAAGTTGAAGCGCAAGGCATAGGCCGCCATCCATGCAATGGCGGCGGCGCAAATGTCGTGCACGGAGGCGGTGAGGGAACGCGAATTCATCGAAACGGCATTTTACCCGCGCGGGCCGCCATTCCGGGGCACGCTCAGAACAATATGCTTGTCACTCAGCCTCGCCGGGCACTCGCGGCGTTTGTCAAATGCCCGACGCACGTCGATCGATCGAGCGCATCAGCAATATATAAGCGCCCCCTGACACAGCAAGCACGAAAACCTGCACAACTAGCGGCGCCGCGATCAACAGGCAGGCGCTCCCGGCAGTGGCAAACATCAAGAGATAGGCCGTGAGTGCAAGGCGACGATGGCTCCAGCCGGACTGGATCAGACGCTGGTAATAGTGCTCGCGATGCGCAACCCAAACTTTCTCGCCGCGCAACCCGCGCCGCAGCAACGTCACCGTGGCGTCGACAATGAATACCGAGAACACAAGCAGCGGAAACCATGCCGGCCACGCCCCCGACCACCAACCCTGCAGACCGATTGCCGCGGCCAAAAAACCCAGCGGCACAGAGCCCACGTCACCCATGAAGATCCTGGCCGGGTCAAAATTGAAAAATAGAAAACCGACAGCCGCCGCCGCGATACATCCCGACCAGATCGCGAGATCGTACTGTCCGGCAAGCAACGCCACCAGGGCATACGCGGCAAAGCCAAGTGTCGCCATGCCGCCCGCCAAGCCATTGGCACCGTCCATGAAATTGTAAAGATTAGTCATCCAGACAATGAACAATACGGAAGCCACCTGTCCTGCAACACCCCATCCCGAAGGAATAAGCGTCCAAGTCACCAGCACTGCCGCCGTAAGCTGGACCAGCAAGCGGATTCGCGCCTGAAGGGATCGGAAGTCATCGAGCAATGAAATGCCAACAAGCCCCCCCAGCGCAACCCAAAGAACCAGTGGTGGCGGCGCGGCAAAAAAACCGACCAGTGTCCCAGCGACAATTCCAAGTCCTCCGCTGCGCGGAACTGCAACCTGGTGCAACGAGCGGTGGTTGGGTCTGTCAACCGGACCGACATAACCAAAGCGTAGCATCAAGGCAATTGTGAGCCACGACAACAAAGCAGAAAAGACTGCGGCCAAGCCGACAAAAAACCACTGATTGTCCTGAAAAACACCGCTTTCGGTCATCGCTCGGGCAAAGTCCACGCAATGCAAGGCAAGGTATTGCCGTTCTGCATGCTTGCCGCGAAGAAACTACGGCGATCATGCAACAAACAGGAAAATTCGAAAGAACTGATCTGGCTGGTTGCCATAGTCAAGAGCCCACGGGTTGCTATCCGATGCGCTCAGGTCTTTTTCCAGACCGTTCGATTCACATAGTCGGTGTAGCTCAAGACAATGCGCAGAATCTGCTTCGAGACCGGACCCGCTTCGTAGTCCTCCACCGGTCGCATGGTTCTGACATCGCGATCATGTTGAGCCATGACAATGCGGACGGCATCGAGCACACGCCCCGTCTTCAAACCCGTCATAACCAGCGTGCCGACATCCATTCCCTCCGGACGCTCATGGGCGTTCCGAATCGTAACCGCAGGCAGATTGAGAAGGGACGCCTCTTCCGTGATGGTGCCGCTATCGGAAACAACACAAGCCGCTTCCATCTGCAGCTTGTTGTAATCAAAGAAGCCGAAGGGCTTGGCAAACTGAACTAGTGGATTGACCGGACCGGCATCAAGCGCATCGAGACGCTTACGAGTGCGCGGATGCGTGGAAACCAGAACCGGAAACCCGTAGGTTTCCGCAAGAGCGTTCAGGGTACTCAAGAGGTCGCACAAATTTTCCGGTACATCCACGTTTTCCTCTCGGTGGGCGCTAACAAGAAAATACTTTCCTGCCTGCAAACCAAGGCGAGCCAGCACATCTGAGCCGACAATTCTTGGCATGTAGAAGTCAAGTACCTCGCGCATATGCGAACCGGTCTTGATGATGGTTTCGGGGCGAACACCTTCGGCAATCAGATAGCGTCGCGCGTGTTCCGATAGCACCAGGTTGATATCGCTCAAGTGATCCAGCACCTTGCGATTAAGTTCTTCCGGCACCCGTTGATCAAAACATCGATTGCCGGCCTCCATGTGAAACACCGGAATCTTGTGGCGCTTGGCGGCGATGACGGCAAGACAAGAATTCGTATCCCCGTAAAACAACACCGCGTCGGGAGGCTCCCGGCCCATTACTTCGTCGGCCTTGATGATGACCTGCCCGATGGTCTGCGCGGCTGTCTCACCGACCGCATTTAGAAAGTGATCCGGTTTGCGAATTCCAAGCTCGTCAAAAAACAGCTGGTTCAGCTCGTAATCATAGTTCTGACCGGTATGAACAAGCACATGCTGCGTATACATATCCAGTTCGGCTATCACCCGGCTCATCTTGATGAGTTCGGGTCGCGTGCCGACGATGGTCATTACCTTAAGCATTCAGATTTTCCTTGATGAAGTCCAGCTTCATTAGCAGCGCCTTGATCTGGGCGACGTCCAGCCGTTCAGTGTTGTGCGACGTGTAATCCTCAAACGAGGAAACCTGAGTCTCCCCTTCGACAAAATACTTGTTGTAGTTAAG
Source organism: uncultured beta proteobacterium (assembly GCA_903933915.1). Lineage (GTDB taxonomy): Bacteria > Pseudomonadota > Gammaproteobacteria > Burkholderiales > SG8-41. The sequence continues at coordinate 3,799 of CAIZLW010000246.1, forward strand.
ATCCCGGTCATCGGCGGGAACACAATAATAGCGCCCCATGTCTATGGCTCGCGCCATTTCCTCCCTGGACAGCAGGGACTCATACAATTTCTCCCCGTGCCGCGTACCGATGGTGCGCACTGCTACTTTGCTATGGAACAATTCCAGCAACGCTTGCGCCAGGTCACCCACAGTTGAAGCCGGTGCCTTCTGAACAAAAATATCCCCCTGTCTGCCGTGCTGGAACGCATGCAAAACCAAATCGACCGAGTCGTCGAGCGACATCAGAAAGCGGGTCATTAAGGGATCGGTCACCGTCAGCGGCTGCTGATTTTTCATTTGATTGACGAACAGAGGGATCACCGAACCGCGCGATGCCATGACATTGCCGTACCTCGTAGCGCACAATACCGTGTCACGCTCCTGCCGCAGTCGGGCCTTGGCGACCATCAGTTTTTCCATCATGGCCTTTGAAATGCCCATGGCGTTCACAGGATAGACAGCCTTGTCGGTGCTCAGCAGCACCACCCGCTTTACACCACAGGCCATTGCTGCCGTCATGACATTCTCTGCCCCGAGAATATTGGTTTGCACTGCCTCCATCGGATAGAACTCGCAGGACGGAACCTGTTTCAAAGCGGCGGCGTGAAAAGCGAAATCTACGCCTCGCATCGCCTCGTGGAGGCTGGAGGAATTGCGCACATCCCCGATGTAGAACTTCAGTTTGGGATGATTCAAGGCAATGCGCATGTCTTCCTGCTTCTTTTCGTCACGGCTGAAGATGCGTATTTCGCGGACATCGGAATTCAGAAATCGGTGAAGCACCGCATTGCCGAACGATCCGGTTCCACCGGTGATCATCAAGACTTTGTCATTAAACATGGGTAACGATTTCCACTAGCGAGATGCAAACATTGATTGAACCAACTCGGGCCAGGCAGGCGCAACGTAGCCGGTTGCCCGACAGAATCGCTCCGAATTGAGTGACCGGTCTATCGCAAACTCACTATCCCCTATGATATTGATCGACTTGTGATAAGCGTCGGCGATCATGCGCAGCAGATTGTACTTTGCGATCGGGCTGGCCCCAACATGATACAAGCCGGATAAATCCTCACGTGGGATGACAATATCCCTGATTATCTGCGCAAAGACTGTAC